>JAYTZB010000993.1:0-5971 GCA_043742085.1 Polyangiaceae bacterium | reverse complement strand
GCGTGCGTATCGAAGGAGACCTCCGCGAGCACCGGGCCCACGAGCGTCGCGTTGCACGAGACGAACGCCGTCGCCTTGAGCACGATCGGCACCACCGCCGGACCGATGGGGACGGAGCGACGCCTTGTCGAAGGGGAACGCCGCGCCGTCGGCGCGCTTTCGCAAGACGATGTGCCGAGGCGTGGCGGAGACGACGAAGCGATTGCCGCTCTCCACCGTGTAGGCCGAGATCGAGGAGCCCGAGGCCGCTTCGTCCGGCGGCGCCGCGCACGCGGCAGCAGCGAGCGCGAGACCGACGACGGCGACGCCACACGAGAGGAGAGAGCGCATCGCCGTGAGGTGTGCACATGTCGTACCTTCCGAGGGTGCTCGGGATCCCTCGGAAAAAGCGGCGTGCGCGGGGGGTGATCTGGGTCGACGCGGCCGGGTCAGCGCCGGATCGGATAGCGTGAGCGCGTGCAAGGGCTGCCCTCTCTCCTCTTCATGTGCGCGTTGCCGCTGCTGTCCGCCGTCCTTCCCGGCTGTGCGAAGGCCTGCGGCAAGAGCGGCGGCGAGAGCGATCGCCTGAGCGTCAGCGTCTCGATCTTTCCCATCTACGATCTCGTCCGGCGCATCGCCGGCCCGGACGCCGACGTGGCCCTCCTCTTGCCGCCCGGTCACAACGAGCACTCGTTCGATCCGACGCCGAGGGACATCGAGAGCGCTTCCAAGGCGAAGGTCGGGGTGATGGTCGGCCTCGGGCTCGATCCGTGGATGGAGAAGCTGATGAAGGAGGCGGCGCCGAGGGCCCGCATCGTCAAGGTGGGCGACCGCGTCCCCACGCTCGTCATCAAGGACGATCCGCTGGGCGACGAGGAGGCCGACAAGGCGCGCGAGGCCGCGCAGAAGCCGGGCTCCACTGAGGGGCGCGGGGAGCACGGCTCTCCGGACGAGAAGGGCACGACCGATCCGCACGTGTGGCTCGATCCGGAGCGCGTGCGGCTCATCGTGCGCGCCGTCGCCGAGGAGCTCGGCAAGGCCGACTCCGGGCACGCCCTCGACTATCGCAAGCGCGCGACCGAGATCGACGAGTCTCTCGCAGCGCTCGACAAGGAGGTGGAGACCCGCACGAAGGCCCTGAAAACACGGGGCTTCGTGACCTTCCACGGCAGCTTCCAGTACTTCGCGGAGCGCTACAAGCTCGACATCATCGCGGTCATCGAGCCCTACCCGGGCTCGCAGCCGTCAGGCGCGTACATCAGCAAGGTCCTCGACGTCATCAAGTCGAAGAACGTGCCCGCGCTCTTCAGCGAGCCGCAGCTCGACGCGCGACCGGCAAAGGTGCTGGCCGACGAGGCGAAGATCCCGCTCGGCGTCCTCGACCCGGTCGGCGGCGGACCCGAGACCGACAGCTACGAGAAGATGATCCGCTTCGACGTCAGCCAGCTCGAGAAGCATCTGAAGTGAGCGAGGTGAAGATCACCGACGCGAAGGAGGGCGGCGCGCCGGCTCCGCTGTCGCGCGGCCTGGGCCCAGCGTCACGCCTACCGCTGCGGCCCGCGCACGTGCCGTTCGTCGGAACGCTACCGCCCGAGGATGCGCCGCGCGTCCTCGAGGTGATCGGGGTGACGAAGCGCTTCGGCGAGAAGGTGGTGCTGGACGACGTCACGTTCCACGTGCCCATCGGCGAGTTCCTCTGCCTGTGCGGTCCGAACGGCGCCGGCAAGAGCACGCTCCTCAAGGTGATCCTCGGCCTCGTCGTGCCGGACAAGGGATCCATCCGCATCTCGGGTCTGCCGGCGCGCGAGGGTCGCTCGAAGATCGGCTACGTACCGCAGCGCAAGGCGTTCGATCGCGACTTCCCCGCGTCGCCGCTCGAGGTCATCGTCGCGAACCTCCGCGGACGATGGCCCCTCCGCATCACGAAGGACGAGCGCGAGGTCGCCATGGCGATGCTGGAGAAGACCGGTGCCGGTCTGCTCGCCAACGCGCAGATGCGCGATCTCTCCGGCGGCGAGACGCAGCGCGTGTTCCTCGCGCGTGCGCTCTCGACGAATCCCGACCTCCTCATCCTCGACGAGCCGACGGCGGGCGTCGACGTCGGCGGACGCGCGGCGATCGTCGACCTCATGGCGGAGATCAGCGCGAGCGCGTCGATCGCAGCCATCCTCGTGACGCACAACCTCCAGGCGGTCGCGCGCTGCGCGGAGCGCGTCGTGTATCTCGAAAGGTCTGTGAAGGCGTGGGGCCTTTGGACAGAGCTCAGTCGAGACCAGGACCTCAGCGCGATCCAGATCGCCTCGGGTGACCATCGCGCCATGGCGCTCGACGGCGATTGAAGCCACCTGCGACAACCACGCACCCACGATTTGTGGCCAACGACGCGCTCTCGCAACGAACTGGACCGTAGAACGTCGCGCGATCACGCCGTTTAATTCGAGGCATCGTAGATGGATGCGCCTGGAGCCGGATGCTACCTTTAGCGTCTGGACGTGGCTCGTCCGCGGCCGCATCCTTGCGTGAGTCTCGCCGTCCCTCCATCGCCATGTCCCGAAGCCCCGAGATCCCGATCGTCCTATGGGTGTGCGCAGCCATCTGCGCGCACTTCATGATGGGCGGCGGTACCGAAGAGGTCTCGAAGCAGCTGCACCGGGTGACCGATGATCATCGGTACATCTCGATGCTCGGCGCGGAAGCTCGTGAGCGCACCCGCGCCAGCGAACAGCAGTTCGACATCGCCCTCGTCGGCGAAGGAGCAAAGCCGCAAGACGAAGAGGCGCCGGAGCCGCCCAAGCCGCCGCCCGTTCCGGAGAAGAAGCTCGAGCCCCCGAAGCCCGAGCCGCCGAAGGCAGACGCGACGAAGCCCGACGCGCCGAAGCCCGAGCTCAAGATCGTCGTGAAGCCCGACGACCCGCTGAAGAAGCTCGACGAGCAGCCGCTCAAGATGGACAAGCGCATCGCGGTCAAGCAGCACCCGCAGACGAAGCAAGAAGACAACCCGAACGCGCGCTTCATCGCCGACGAGGCGAACAAGGTCGAAGAGGAGAAGGTCGCGACCCAGACCGCTCACGACGAGGACGCGGAGAACCCGACGCCCGGCGCGAACAAGACCAGCGGCCCGAAGGATCGCACCGGCGACAGCGAGCGCACCAAGATCGCCGACAGCGACGAGCACAAGGGAAACAAGGACAACGCGCCAGGCGAGAAGGGCTCGACCTTCGAGCCGAACAAGGACAACAAGCCGGTCGACAAGCCGATGACCGTCACGACGGTCCCCGCGCCTCCCGCGGCAGCGGTGCCGAAGTCCGGCGGCGATGGCCGTGCGCCTTCCCAGGTCACGCAGAAGGAGACGCCTCCGCAGCTGGCGCCCGGCGCGCAGCCCACGGCTTCGTTCGACGTCGTGCAGTCGAGCAACGGCGCGTCGTGGTTCACGCCGGTGAAGCCGCAATCCGCGCAGGGCACGCAGCCCGCGCCGTCGCCGATCGCCGGCACCACGAACCAGAACAAGCCGGTCATCGCCAACCAGACCAACCCGAGCACGAAGTGGCTCGGCCTCGGCGGCACCCCGGGCCCCGGGCAGGTGAACATCAACCTGACGACGCAGGGCGTGGTCGCGGTCGTCGGCTCCGATCAGCTCCGCAAGGAGCGCGAGGCGGACGGCGAGCGCCGCAAGAGCGAGCATCGCGGCTCCTGGACGGCGTCGAACTTCGAGCGGTGGAAGAACGCCATCGAGAACTACGTCTCCAGCGTGAAGCCGGGCAACCAGACCGCGCTCAACACCGCGGCGGTGCCGTTCGCGTCCTACCTCAACACGATCCACAACCGGATCCACCCGCTCTTCGCCGACAGCTTCCTCGGCTCGCTCGACAATCTCCCCAAGACGCACCCGCTGAACTCGCCGCGCTTGATCACGCGCATCGAGATCGTCGTCAGCCCGAAGGAAGGGCGCATCGTGAAGCTCGGCGTCGTCAAGACGAGCGGCATCACCGCGTTCGACATCGCCGCGCTCGACTCGGTGCATCGCGCGCAGCCCTTCGGTCCCGCGCCCGGCGCGATCGTCTCGCCGGACGGCAACGTGTACCTCCACTGGGAGTTCCACCGCGACGAGGTCTTCGCGTGCTCCACGATGCATGCACGTCCGTTCCTCCTCAACACGCCGGCCAAGGGCCCGACCGAGGAGCCGCAGCCGCCCGCACCCGCGCCGAAAGGCCCGCAGGAGCGCGGCGCGCCGCCGCCGGTGAACCTGCACGAGATGCGCGAAGGCGCAGCTCCCCCGGCGCTGCGCGATCCGCGCGTCCAGCCGCAAGCCGGCTGAAGTCGAGGCGACGAGGCGACGAGGCGACCGGAGCGAGCTGCGACGCTGGCTGAGCTGGACCAGCGGCGGCATGGTAGGCTCCGCGTCGCTCTTGATGGCTGCGTCGAACTCGTCGAACTCGTCGAACGTTGCGCGCGAGGAGCCCGCCGCTCCGAGCATCAGCATCGGCTGGGCTGGCAGCGCGCTGGTCCTGACCGCGATCGTCGGTGCAGCCGCGAAGGTCTTCGGCGTCCTGATCGCACCCGGCATGCGCGGCATCGCCTCGCAGCGCGCGGTGGACGTCACCGAGATCATCTCGTCGACGCTCGGCTACACGTTCGCCGCGCTGCTCGTGGCGCTGATCTGCGGCGGCTCGTTCGAGCTCGCGCGGGTCAGGAAGATCGGCGTCGTATCGCGCGGGAGCGTGGTCGCCGTGTCCGGTCTCGTCGTCGCCCTCGCGTCGCCCGCGGTCGTGCAGCGCCTGCACACGATGGCTGCGCTCGCCCTCGCGATCGTCGCGAGCATCATCGCCATCATCGCGTCGGCCGCGACCATTCGCGTGGCGCAGACCCGCGCGGTCGGTGCGGTGCTCGGCATGTTCGCGCTCTCGGCTCTGCTCCGTCCGTTCGCGTGGGAGATGACGGCGCTCGCCGGTGAGCGCGCAAGCATCAGCCTCTACCACGCGGGCCGCGGGCTCGCGACGTTCGCCGTCGTCGTGCAGGCGCTCGGGACGCTGCTTGCCGCGGCCTGGCTCGGAACACGTTCGCGCTGGCGCGGCCGACTCCTCGCGAATGGCGCCATCGTGCTCGCGTTCGTCATCACGTACTTCGCGGCGCGCGACGGCAACGACACGCCGTCGACGCTCGAGGCGGTGCTGCACGGCTCGCTCTCGCAGGCGGCCGGCGTTCGCCTTCCCTACGACGGGCTCACGAGGATCGCGGAGTTCCTCGTCCCGGCGACCATCCTGCTCTCGCTCGTGGCCGTCGTTCAGCGGGCCGTCCCGCCCGCGGTCCTCGCCGCGCTCGCGCTGGCGCTGCTCTCCCACGGAGCGTTCGACGTTCCGCTCCATGCGCTCGCCGTCACCGCGGCGGCGCAGTGGGCAATGCTCGCGATGGTGGACGACCGCTCGATGTGGACCGCCAAGCTCGCCGAGCGCGCCTCCCGCTCCGACCGCCCCGAGAAGCGCGCTCCGGCGACCTAGATCATCAGTGAGCGTTCACCGCTTGGGGGTGAAGCAGCCGAGATCGGAGCCCGTGCTGAACGGGTAGAGGCCGACGCAGTAGTTGGCGGGGAGATCCGGCCCATCCATGGTGGTGCAGCCGATCTTGGCCTTCGGCGCGGCCGACGTCGGGCACATCTTGGCGGTGTCGGTGCACGTGACGGCGGACTTCTTCGCGCACGCGCGCTCGGTCGTGTACTGGCCCTTCACGCAGAGCCCGTCGTCGCCGCAGTCGGCGTCGTTGCGGCACGGCGAGCAGAGCGACTGATCGCCTACGCACACGCCGGCGCGCGGGTAACAGACGAGTGCGCCGACGCCCGCGTCGACGCAGCGCGCCTCGAAGTTGCAGTTCGTGTTCGTCTTGCATTCGGGCGCGCAGATGCCGGCTCCCTGCTGATCGGAGACGCAGTGCTGGGGCGAGCCGTTGGCGCTCGGGCAGTCGAAGTCCGCGACACAGGGCGCGCAGTAGTCGCGACGCA
>JAYTZB010000992.1:0-6992 GCA_043742085.1 Polyangiaceae bacterium | reverse complement strand
GCCGAAGTCCCAGCGGTTGTGGTACCAGGTCGTCTCCTCCGGAAGCGCCGCGTACCAGATCAGCATGAACTGGCTGAAGCCGATGTACGCCCAGAAGACCAGGAAGCCGAACATCAGCTTTCCGAGGTCGTGGTAGTGCTCCGGCGTCACGGCGCCCTGCAGCGGACCCGAGTTGCGGAGCGCGAGCGTCACCAGGATGATGACCGCGTAGCTCGAGACCACGCCCGTCGCGAAGTAGTAGACGCCGAAGATGGTCGAGAACCACGTCGGCTCGAGCGACATGATCCAGTCGACGGCGGCGAACGTGAGGCTCAGCGCGAAGAGGAACGTCGCGCCCGGTGCGAAGGCCTGAGCGCGCACCGTGAGCTGCGGGTCCTTCGAGGTGTCCTGCGCGACGGAGTAGCCGAGCAGACGCAGCGCGAGGAACGACCAGATCAGGAAGTAGAGGAGCGCGCGGACGTAGAAGAAGTTCTTGTTGAGCCAGCCGGCCTTCTTCGCCATCAGGCCGTCGTGGATCTGCGCGTGAGCCTGGTGCTCCGCGTGCTCCTTCGCGTCGGCCGCGTTGCCGTGCGGCTGCGCTCCCGGATCGGCCATGCCCGGCATGGCGGCGTGCCCTGCTGCCGGCGGAGCCGCTCCGTGCTCGGCGGCGGGAGCGACTGGCGCGCCGTGGCCGGTCTGCGCGTAGGCCGGCGTGATCAGCGAGATCGAGCCGTGCTCGGCGCCCGTGTCGTGGGCCTTCGCGTCGTGGCCTTCACCGACCCACGGGAAGAGGTGACCCATCGTGAGGACGACGGGGATGAAGAGCGGGATGAGCGCGAGGACGCCGTAGCCGAAGATCTCGGCGGTGCGGCGCACAGTGACGCTCCATCCGGCCGACGTGAGGCGCTGGATCAGCACGAAGAAGATCGAGCCGAGCGCGATGGCGAGGACCGTGATGTACGCGAACATCCACGAGAACGCGAAGCGCCGCGTGTCACTCATGAAGCCGAGCGCGGAGAGGCCGAGGCCGACCGCGCCGATGCCGGCGAAGATCTTCCATGCGCCGGCCCATGGACCCGTGAGGACCCACGACGCGGTGTCGTGCTTGTGGACAGCGTGGCCGTGGCCCTCGTGACCCTTCTTCTTGTCTTGCTCGGCGCTCACGGCGTGCCCTCGGTGCCCTTCGGCTGTGCGATCTGGAGGGCGCGCACGTACGAGACGATGGCCCAGCGGTCGATGACGGGGATCTGCATGGCGTACGGCGGCATGTTGTTCTTGCCGTTGGAGATGGTCGCGAAGAGCTGACCATCGGGCATGTGACGGAGGCGGTCCTGGTGGAACGTCGGCGGAACGAAGGCCGTCGCGCCGCTCGCGTTTGCACGCTTGCGGACGAGGCCGTTGCCGCTGCCGCTGCCGTCATGGCACGGCACGCAGTAGATGCCGTAGCGAGCCTGACCGCGCGCCACGAGGTGGTCCATGCCGCCGACGCGCGGGTCGTTGACGACCTCGGGCGGGATGGTCAGCACGTAGCCGGTCTGGTCCTCGAGACGACCCTGCGCGATGCGCGGATCGATCTCTTCTTCCTGCGAGACGACACCGTCGACGAGCGGACGCATCGCCCGATGGTCGGCGAAGAAGCTCGACTCCTCCTGGATGTCGTACTTCGGCTGGTCGTACATGTTCCGGATGCCGACGATGGGGCTCTCCTTCGAGGTCTGGCCGCGGCAGCCCGCAGCAAGCCCGGCGAAGAGCACCACGCCTACGAGAAGGGACTTCATCAGTGGGCTCCCTTGGCCGCGCCGTGTGCAGAACCAGCCAAGCCGTCGTCGATGTCCTCGCCGCCCTCTTCGTCGTCGTAGAGCAGCTCGATGTGCTTGGCGTGGACGCCTTCGAGCAGCTTCTTGGTCTTGTCGACGCTCCACTTGGGATCCGTCGACTCGACCGAGACGAAGAACTTGTCGTTCGAGAACCCGGCGAACCGCTCCGAGTTGAAGATCGGGTGGTGGTGGCGCGGGAGCTTGTTGAGGCCGAGCATCCCGAACACCGTCGCGAAGGCCGACAGGAGGATGGTGAGCTCGAACATGATCGGCACCATCGACGGGATGCTCGCCACCGACGCCGGCTTGCCGCCGATGATCAGGCGGTAGTCGATGTTGTTCATCCAGTGCATCATCAGGAACGCGAGGCAGGTGCCGGCGAGGCCGATCGGAAACACGATCAGACCGAGCTTGCTGTCCTTCATGCCCATCGCCGCGTCCATCCCGTGGACGGGGAACGGCGTGTGCGTGTCGAAGTCCTTGTAGCCGGCATCGCGCAGCGCCTCGGCCGCGTGCAGGCACTCACCGGGAGTGTCGAACTCGGCAAGGAGGAGCGCGGGCGCTTCGGTGGAGTCACTCATGACGAAGCCTCCGCGGTGGCGGCGACGTGGACGGGCTCGCCGTGCGCGGGTGCAGCGTCGTGCTCGGATGCGTCATGGTGCGGGTCGGCCTCGGGCAGCACGCCCTTGACCTCGGCGATGGCGATCATCGGGATCCACCGGATGAAGAGGAGGAACGCGGTGAAGAACAGACCGAGTGTTCCCGCGTAAGTGAAGATGTCGACGAGCGTGGGGCGGAACCAGCCCCACGACGACGGCAGGAAGTCCCGATAGAGCGAGGTCACGATGATGACGAAGCGCTCGAACCACATGCCGATGTTCACGAGAATCGAGACCACGAACATCACCGGGATGCTGGTGCGGAAGCGCTTGAACCAGAACACCTGCGGGCTGAGCACGTTGCAGGAGATCATGATCCAGTAGGCCCAGGCCATGGGACCCTGCATGCGGTTCTGGACGAAGAGGAAGCGCTCGTACTCGTTGCCGCCGTACCAGGCGATGAAGAACTCCATCGCGTACGCGTAGCCAACGAGCGATCCCGTCACGAGGATGATCTTGTTCATCAGCTCGAGGTGCTTCATCAGCACGATGCTGCGCAGGCCGTAAACGGCGCGCGTGATCAGCATCAGCGTCATGACCATCGCGAAGCCGGAGAAGACGGCGCCGGCGACGAAGTACGGCGGGAAGATGGTGGTGTGCCAGCCCGGCATGATCGACGTCGCGAAGTCGAACGAAACGACGCTGTGCACCGAGAGGACGAGCGGCGTGGAGAGCGCGGCGAGGATCAGGTACGCGCGCTCGTAGTTCTGCCAGTGGCGGTTCGACCCGCGCCAGCCCACCGCGAGCGCTCCGTAGATGAGACGGCGGTACTTGTTCTTCGCGCGGTCACGCAGCGTGGCGAAGTCGGGGATGAGGCCGACGAGCCAGAACAGCGTGGAGACCGTGAAGTACGTGCTGACCGCGAAGACGTCCCAGATGAGCGGGCTCTTGAAGTTCGGCCAGATGCTCATCTCGTTGGGGAGCGGGAGCATGTAGTACGCGTACCAGGCGCGTCCGACGTGGATGCCCGGGAAGACGAGCGCGCAGATGACCGCGAAGATGGTCATCGCTTCCGAGAAGCGATTGATCGCCGTCCGCCACTTCTGACGGAACAAGAAGAGGACGGCGCTGATCAGCGTGCCGGCGTGGCCGATACCGATCCACCAAACGAAGTTGGTGATGTCCCAGGCCCAGTAGACGGGGGCGTTGTTTCCCCAGACGCCGACGCCGGTCCAGAAGAGATAGCCGATGGCCATCGTCATGACGCCCAGGAAGGACGACGCGATGCCGAAGGCGATCCACCAGGCGCGCGGCGCCTTGTTCTCGGTGACGCGACAGACCGTCTCGGTGACCGAGCGGAAGGTGGTGCCGTCGGCGACGAGCGGGGTCTCGCCGATCTCGCGAATGGGCAGATTCCAGGAGCTCATGCTGCCTTACGCTCCCATCTCGGGGTTCAGGTTGCGGATCTTGCCGAGGTAGCTGGTGCGCGGATGCGTTCCGAGCTCGGCCAGCAGTCGGTAGGAGCGATCCTTCGCGCGCCACTTGGAGACGGCGGTGTTCGGATCGTTGAGGTCACCGAAGACGATCGCGCCGGCGGGACACGCCTGCTGGCAGGCGGTGCGGATGGTGCCGTCCTTGATCGGCTCCCCCGTGCGCTTGCTCTTGATCTTGCCTTCCTGGATGCGCTGGACGCAGTAGGTGCACTTCTCCATGACGCCGCGCATGCGCACGGTGACGTCGGGGTTGTAGTGCATCTTCTCCGTCTCGGGCACGTCGTCGTAGGTGCCGCCGGACGTGTGGTAGTTGAGGAAGTTGAAGCGGCGAACCTTGTACGGGCAGTTGTTCGCGCAGTAGCGCGTGCCGATGCAGCGGTTGTAGGCCATGTCGTTGAGGCCTTCGGGCGAGTGCTCGGTCGCGTTGACCGGACAGACGTTCTCGCACGGTGCCTCTTCGCACTGCACGCAGGCGACGGGCTGGAACGCGATCTGCGGATCGTTGGAGTCGAGGCCGACGAAGTAGCGGTCGAGGCGGATCCAGTACATCTCGCGACCGCGCCAGACCTGCTCCTTGCCGACGGCAGGAACGTTGTTCTCGATCTGGCAGGCGATGACGCAGGCGTTGCAGCCGGTGCACGTCGTCAGGTCGATGCCCATGCCCCACTTGTGGCCCTTGGAGTAGTCGACGCGGTTCCAGAGCGGGTCGACGTTGGGGTCGGGCGAGCCGGACTCGCGCACGGCGATGGTCTTGCCGTGGAGGTCGGTGTCCTTGCGCTCGTCGTTGGGGAAGAGCGGGAAGAACGCCTGCTTCTTGTACTCCTCGAGCGTGGCGTCGATGGCGACCGGGCGGCCCTCCATCGTGTCGTGCTCCTGCGTCTGCGAGAGCTTGTAGAAGCCGGTCTCGACGTCGATCGGATCGTCGGGACGGATGCGGCCGGCGGCCGGGCTCTCCGCCGCCGCCATGCCGACCTTGCGCATCTTGTCCTTGATGGAGTCGATCTCGCCGGCGCTGAGCTTCGCCAGCTTCACGCCCGACGTGATCCACATCGCGTCGGTGGTGCGGAGGCCGTTCACGTCGAAGCCGCGGCGCGTGCCGTAGCGTCCGGCCTTCTCGCGTCCCCAGCCGAGGACGACCGACAGCGTGTTGTCGGCCTGACCTGGCGTGATCCACACCGCGATGTCGACGGGCTTCGGTGCGCCCGCGCGCGTGAGGCGGACGAGCTCGCCGTTGTGGAGGCCGAGCGCTGCCGCGGTGTCCTTCGACACGTGAGCGACGTTGTCCCAGGTGATCTTGTTGACCGGATCGGGGAGCTCGAGGAGCAGCGGGTTGTTCGCGAAGCGTCCGTCGAACAGCTTCGAGCAGGGCGCGAACGTGACCTCGAGGTTGTCGGGGCCGAGGGCGGTGGCGGGCTTCTGGGCAGGCGCCGCGAAGGCCGCGGCGACCTCGGTCTTGCGCGCGTCCATCGCGCCGTAGGTCTTCGCGCTGGGGCCGAGCACGCCGGTCTTCAGCGCCTCGTTCCACGTGCGCGTCATCATGCCGGGGCTCGAGAGCGAGCCGCGCACCGTCTGCTGCACGAGGTCGTAGCCCTTCGGCGCGATGTCGCCGGCGAGCTTCGCGAGGACCTCGATGTCGCTGCGCCCGCCGAAGAGCGGCGCGATGAGCGGCTGCTGGATCGAGACGGTGCCGTCGAGCGCGGTCTGATCGCCCCACGCCTCGAGCTCGTGGGCGCGCGGCGCATGCCACACGCACTTTTCGCTCGTCTCGTTGAAGTGCGACGAGACGTGAACGCTCGAGCCGAGCAGCGCGAGGCGCTCGCCGAACTTGAGGTCGGCGGGCGCGTCGTAGACGGGGTTGCCGCCGAGGATGATGAGCGAGCTCACCATCGTCTTCGTCATGTCGTCGACGAGGGCCTTGAGGCTCGCGACCGGATCGCCTTCGAAGCGATCGGCGGGCGGGAGGTAGTTGACGGTGTGGCCGGCGTTGCCGAGCGCGGCGTTGAGCGCGTGGACGAGCGCGTGCACGCGCGGCGGCTGGCGGGTGCCGGCGACGAGGATGCTCTTGGCGCGGGCGCCGGCGAGCTCCCTCGCGACGGCCTGGATCCACTTGGCGGGGATGGCGGGCGTGGCCTCGCCGGCCTTGCCGACGCCGGCATCGATGCCGTGCTTGGTAGCGAGCTCCTGCGCGAGGAGGAGCAGGTACTGCTCGACGCTGGCCGCGGGGAGGCGGAGGCGATGGTCGGCGTTCATGCCGGTGACCGTGAAGGTCGGCTCGACGACGTAGAGCCGGCTCATCGGATCGCTGGAGCCGTTCGCGAGCCTGCGGCCCGCGGCGAAGTCACGGTTCGCGCGGATGTTGCCCATCTCGGTGCCGAGGAAATCGCTGTCGAGCGACAGGATGATCTTGGCCTGCGAGTAGTCGGCAGAGACGGTGACGACCTGCCCGAACGCGAGCTTCGCGCCTTCGCGAGCGTTCGTGTCGTTGACCGATGCCCACGTGTAGACCTTCGCCTGCGGGAGCTTCTGCGTGAGCGCGTCACGAAGGCGGATGAACGTCGGCGAGTTGGTGGGCTCGACGAGGATGCGGGTCTTCGCGCCGCCGTCGGCGGTGGCCGAACGCGCGATGTCGGCGAGGACCGAGTCGAGCTCGCCCCACGTCGCCGGGTTGTGCGTCGCCGGCTTCTCGCCGGCGGTCGTGGCGACCGCAGCGACGGTCGCCTTGCGCATCGGCGTGGCCGAGCGATCGGGATCGTAGAGCTCGAAGATCGCGGCCTGCGTCCAGTGATCGGTCGCGCCGTTGCTCGACGGGTGCTTGTCGTTGCCTTCGATCTTGGTGGGCCGGCCCTCGTGGCTCTCGACCACGATGCCGATGGCGTCGCTGCGGTACTGGCGAACCGACGCGTAGTGGTTCGCGACGCCCGGGAGCACGTGCTCCGGCGCCTTCGAGTACGGCATGATCTTCTCGACGGGGCGGCGCGCGCAGCCCTCGGCGGCAAGCGCGGCGGTCGCACCGGCGAAGAACATGAAGCCGCGGCGTCCGATGGAGGCGTCGGTCGCGTCGACCGACTTCTCCTGCAGGGACTTGCCGCGACGGAGCCTCACGA
>JAYTZB010000991.1:0-2842 GCA_043742085.1 Polyangiaceae bacterium | reverse complement strand
ACCGGCCTCGCCACCGCGGCGACGTACATCGCGTACACGCTCGATCGCACGACCCAGGCCTTCTTCCAGACGAGCTGGCTCTGGCTGACCGCGCCGTTCGTCGTCTTCGGCATCGCGCGCTTCCTGATGCTCGTCTCCGGGCACGCGGGACGCGGCCTCAAGAGCGAGAGCCCCACGCAGGAGATGCTCAGCGACGTCCCGTTCGTCCTGAACATCGTCGCGTGGTGCATCGTGGTGGTGGCGATCGTCTATCGCCTCCGCCCCGGCACCTGAGGGCGCACCTGACCGGGCACCTGAGCTACCAGCGTCGGATGACGACGTTGTCGAACTGCGCGTGGACGGAGCCCTGATCGCTGCGCGCCGTATTGAAGGCGCCGATGCACACCGAAGGGGTGCCGCCGTCCCCGATGCCGACGCCGCCGACGTTGTCGACGAGCGTTCCGTCGATGTCGATGGTGGTGGCGTAGCTGGTCGCGCCACCGTCGGGAGCGCGGGCGACGAGGATGCGCGCGTGGTGCCAGAGGCTCTTGTCGTCCTTGACCGCGAAGTCCTTTGGCGCGAGGCGCCCGAAGACGTCTCCGGCGTACACCGCGAAGCCGTGCTCCTTGATGGCGCCGGCCGGGAACCCGAGGACGCTCAGCGCCGCGTAAGGCAGAGACGCCGTCCCGACGACGCGGAAGTCGAGCTCCACCTCGTAGTGCTGGTAGAGGCTCGGCGAGCCGCCGTTGAGGCTCTTGGTGAGAAAGGCCGAGCGCCCGGCGTCGGCGGCTTGCGTGAGCATGACGTCGAGCACCGTCGAAGGATGATCGACGCCGCCTTCGGTGGTCGCGATCGATCCTGCGTCGACGTCGACGACGCGCTTGTCGAAGCCGAAGGCGGGAGCGGTCACCGACTCGAAGTCGTCGCACAAGAGCAGCGAGGAGGCGTCGATGCCCTGGCAGTACGGGCCGTCGAACGCGGTGACCACGGCCGCATCGGTGGACGCGTCGCCGGCGGGGCGCGCGTCCGGCGGCGTGGTGGATGCCTCGAAGCTCGGAGGCTGAGGAGCGTCATCGCTCGACGAGCACGCGACGGCGATCGCGCTCGCCACGATCAGCGTGCCGCCGAGGAAGACGAAGAGGCGATGCCGAGCTCCGGCGCTCACGGGAACCGGCGGCGGCGGACGACGACGTTGTCGAACTGCACGTGCGAGAGGCCGGCGGAGGCCGCCGTGTTGAACGTGCCGATCGAGAACACGGGAGCCACCGTGGGATCGAACGTGTGGTTCGGGGTCTTCGTCTCGATGGTCGTCCCGCCATCGTTGAAGGAGATCGAGCGGACGAACGGCGTCACGGCATCGGCGTGCTCGAGAACGAGCATCGCGTCGTGCCACTGCCCGTCGTTGACCATCACCACCCCGCCGTTGAGCGGACCTTCGTGCGAGATCTGGTGGTCGACGCCGGCCTTGTAGCCAGCGACGCCGTTCTCCTTCGGCGACGCCCCACCGAAGACGAGGAGCGCAAAGGCGTCGTAGTCGACGGCCGACGTCAAGACGCGGAAGTGTAGCTCCACCTCGAACGACTTGAACGAGCTCGGCGCACCGTTATTCGTGAACTTCTTGTCGATGCGCAGCTGTCGATAGAGAGCCGTGTCGGTGGTGTTGCTCAGAAAATCGAGCGCGTGAGAGCCGCCGACGCCGGCGTCGGCGACCAAGGCGATGCTGCCGCCGCCGGCGAGATTATTGGTCAGCGCGTCCCAGCCCTTTGGTCCGGATGAGCCGATGCTGTCGTTCTCGAAATCGGTGCAGAAGAAGTCTTCGGGGGCCGTGGCGCCTCGTGCCGTCTCGCAGAACGAGAGCACGGCCGGGTGACCGTCGGGGGTGACCATTCCGTCGTTCGTAGAGCCGTCCATGCCGCCGTCCGAGCCCGGTGCATCGCCGCTGCCGGCTTCGCCGCTCGGCGCGATGGCGCCGTCGTGCGCGCTCGACGAGTAATCCGCGTCGAGCCCCGTGAGCAGGCTGCACGCGACGAGCCCGCCCGATGCGAGCGCCGCCATCACCAGCGTCGCGCGTTGCGACCGACCGCGCATCAGAACGTCCCTCGCAGGCCGCCGCCCATGGGCCCCACGCTCACGGCGACCGACGTGCTCGACTCGGGCTTGCCCCTCACGAGGCCGTAGACGCCGACCGCGGCGCCGACGCCGCCGACGATGAAGCCGATGGTGGAGATGGTCCCCAGCGTGCGCCCCGAATTCACGGCGTCCATGCCTGCGGCCGAGCAGTCGTTCACGTTGGGGCAGGCATCCTTCGCCGTGCTCGCCTTGCCGAACGCGAGCACGCCGGTGATGGCGCCCACCGCGACGCCCGCGATCGCGGTCCCGAAGCCGATGTACACGAGCGGGCTCGTGCCGCCGCCCTCGGTCGCGGGTGCCGTGACCGGGCCGGTCGCGACGCTCGCCTTCTTCGGCGCGCCGAGCTTCAGCTGCACGAGCTTGCTCTCGCCCTCGGCGATGTTCACCGTCTGCGAGGTCTCCTCGCGATCCTTCGCGCGCACCACCAGCACGTGCGGGCCTGGATTCACGGGCAGCGCCACGCCCATCGAAGCCGCGCCGAGCACGACCCCATCACGCACCACCTCCGGGTCGGTCGCCTGCGAAGCGCCCGCGAGCGCGACGGTGAGCTTCGGGAGCCGCGGCTCGAGCGCCTTCGCCTTCTTCTCTGCCTCTTCCTCGATGGCAGCATTGCCCTCGGCCTGCGCACGCGCGCGCGCCTCGACCCAGTGACCGAGCGCGTCGGCGAGCTTCGCGGTCTTCTCCTCGCAGCTCGCGAGGTTGATGAGCGTGATCGCCTTGGCATCGAGGTGCA
>JAYTZB010000990.1:0-2076 GCA_043742085.1 Polyangiaceae bacterium | reverse complement strand
ATGCTCGACGAAGCCGTGCGGGCGCGGCCCGGCAAGCGTCTGGTCGAGCACCGACGTGTCCATGCTCGCGGCCGACGCGTGGATGCCGGAGCCGGGATGAATCACGTGCGCCATCGTGAGGCCGATGACGAGCGCGACGGTGGTCATGATCTCGAAGTAGAGGACGGCCTTTCCGCCGACGCGTCCGGCCTTCTTCAGATCCTTCATGCCGGCGATGCCGACCGTGACCGTCGTGAAGACGATCGGGCCGATGAGCATCTTGATCAGCTTCACGAAGCCGTCGCCGAGCGGCTTCATCGCGATGCCCCAGTCCGGCTTCAGCCAGCCGAGCAGCACCGCCAGGAAGATCGCGACGAGGACCTGGACGTAGAGGCTCGGCCCGCGGCTCTTCTTCCGCGCGGCGGCCTCGGCAGGTGCAGCGGGTGCGGCGGGCGGGAGCTCCACGCCGGCAGCCTACCTCGGCTGTATGGTTCGACGCGCGCGAACCGGGCGGTGGACGCGCGCGCGCGCTCCGGGCTAGGGTCCACCCTGTCGATGCGTGGGGCCGTTCTCATCGCTGCCGCGAAGCTCTTCGGGTTGTGCGCGGCGCTCGGCTCGTTCGGGTGCGCGGCGGTCTTTCGCGACGGCAAGTCGCCGGTGCGCGTCGAGTCGGACCCGGCGGGCGCGAACGTGGAGGCGAAGGAGGGCGCAGGCGCCACGCCCTTCGATGTGCCGGTGCCGCGGTCGGGCATCACCGAGCTGCGCGTGTCGATGCCGGGCTTCGAGGAGCATCACGGCCTGGTCCGGAAGCGCGTCAACGGATGGTGGCTCACGCTGGATCTCGCGACGTGCATCGTGCCGGTGATGCTGTGCGTCCCGCTCCTCGTCGATGCGGTGAGCGGCGCCTGGTACGACGTGGACGAGAAGTACCGCGCGCGTCTCCTGCCGCTCGGTACGGCGCTGGTCCCGAGCTATGGCGCGGACGGCTCGGTATACGTGATGCGCCGTCCGACGACCCCCTCGACCACCGTGGCCGCGCCGACGGCGGTAGCGACCGCGCCCGCTGCCGTTCCCGCGGCGGCGCCGGGGCTGACGAGCACCATGAGCGACTCCGAGCGCAAGGCGTCGGCGCGCGCCGCGTATCAGGAGGGGATGGAGCTCCAGACGCAGAAGAGCCCGGATGCGCTCGCGCGTTTTCAGTACGCGCAGCGGCTGTTCGATGCGCCGACCCATCTCTTGCACATCGCCGAGTGCCTCGTGGTCTCGGGCAAGCTGGTCGAAGCGCAAGAGACGTACGAGACGCTGACGCATCGTGAGCTGGCGGCAGATGCGCCCGCTCCGTTCCGCGAAGCCGTCGAGGCGGGCAAGCGAGAGCTGGCCGATCTCCAGCCGCGCATCCCGACGCTCCGCATCGAGGTGAAGCCGTCGCCGTCGACGCTGCGCAACCTGACGCTGTCGCTGAACGGGCGGCCGGTCTCGAACGAGGTCATCGGCATCGCGCGTCCGGTGAACCCGGGCGCGTACCGGATCACGGCGACCGCGTGGGGCATCCCGCCGTCGAAGGAGGTGAACGTGATGCTGGCCGAGAAGGACGCGCGCAGCGTGGAAGTGAAGCTCGGACGCTGACCGCCGCGGCGGTGAGGGGCGTCAGTCGAGGAGCGCGAGGAGCTCGTCTTTCGTGATGCCGCCTGCGTGGTCGGCGTCGCCGAGCGCGACGTCGGCGAGGGCGCGCTTCTTCGCTTGCAGCGCGAAGATGCGCTCCTCGACCGTGTCCTTCGCGACCATGCGATAGACCATCACCGGGCGATCCTGGCCGATGCGATGCGCGCGGTCGGCGGCCTGATCTTCGACGGCCGGGTTCCACCACGGGTCCAGCAGGAAGACGTGGTCGGCTGCGGTCAGGTTGAGGCCCGTGCCGCCCGCCTTCAAGGAGACCAGCATCACCGGCGGGCCGTCGTCGCTCTGGAACTCGTTCACGACGGCACCGCGGTCACGCGTCGAGCCGTCGAGCCGGGTGAACTTGATGCCTGCATTCTGCAAATGTGGCTCGACCAGATCGAGGAGCCCCGTCCACTGCGAGAAGACCAGCGCCTTGTG
>JAYTZB010000989.1:0-2177 GCA_043742085.1 Polyangiaceae bacterium | reverse complement strand
CCCTCGCGGGCCGATGTCCAGCTCTGACTCCGACGGCGCTCCCTTGGCCCTCCTCGAGCGGGCGCGCTAGGGTCGAGCCATGTCCAGGCGCCACGCGTTTGTCATCGCAACGGTGCTCCAGCTCGGGGCCCTCGCTCTCATCGGCGCGTGCTCCGACCCGCCTGCGAAGCCCGGCCCCGCGCTGCCCGGGACTGGAACCGGTGTCGGAGGCGGCGGTGGTGGCGGCGGCGGTGGCGGGGAGGGCGGCGTCGTCGACGGCGGCCTCGACGCGGGTGAGGGCGGGGTCTGCAACGACGTCGCCAATACCGGCCAGCTCGTCGACCGCACCGGCATCAACGGAGACCCGCCCGTCGCGATCGGCGGCACCATCCTCAACGGCACCTACGACCTGACGGCCTACTCGGTCTACGTCGGCACGGCGGGAACCGCCGGTCCCACGGGCATCACCGCGAAGGCGACCCTGCGCATCGCCGCCGGCAAGATCGACGAGATCATCGAGATCGGCGGCACGGGGAAGACCACGACGGTCGCCACGCGGTCGAGCGTCTACAGCGTGACGGGCGCCACGTTCGCAGAGACCGATCTCTGCCCCACCGGTGGCGGGGGCCGGCAGCTCCAGTTCACGGCCGCCGACCCGCTCCTGACCCTGACGGACGCTACGAACAAAGAGGCGTTCACGTTCACGAAGCGCTGACGTAGACTTCGCGACGCCATGAGCCTCGTCCGCCTGATCAAGAAGGTCCCCGCCCTTTCGCTGTCTGTCCTCCTCGCCGCCGGCACGGTCGGCGTCACGTCGCTCGCGGCGTGCGGCGACAGCCAGGACGCGAAGCACGCGAAGATTCCTTCGGGCCCCATGCCGGAGAACGAGACGTGGACCGGCGTCTACTTCCACCCGGTCTACGGCTACCTCCACATGGTGGAGGAGGGCTCGAACGTCGTCGGCCGCTGGAAGCGCGCCGACCAGAGCAAGTGGGGCGAGCTCAGCGGCACCAAGGCCGGCAACGTCCTCCACTACACGTGGAAGGAGCACACCGTCGGCATGGTCGGCGCCAGCGCCACCACGCACGGCAAGGGCTACTTCCAGTACAAGATGGACAAGGAAGATCGCCCCATCCTCGACGGCCAGTTCGGCTTGAACGAGGACGAGACCGGTAGCGACTGGCACAACGTCAAGCAGGCGCGCATGAACCCCGACCTCAAGTCCATCGGCGGCGACTCCGAAGGCATCAAGCCCGGCGGGTTCTGAGCCCAGCAGTCGGGCGCCACCCGCGGCGACGCTCCTTTTCTCCCGCCGCTCGGCGCGCTAGAGATGGAGGCCAAATGTCGACGCCGACGAACCCTCTCGCGCATCCCGACGTCTTCGTTCGCCGCCACATCGGTCCGAGCCCCGAGGAGCAAACGACGATGCTGAAGGCCATGGGCCTCGCATCGCTCGACACGCTCGTCTCGGAGACGGTGCCGGCGTCGATCCGCATGCAAAAGCCGCTGGCGCTACCGGCCGGTCTCACGGAGGCCGCGCTCCTCGAGCGCGCGCGTGAGCTCGGCGCCAAGAACGAGGTCTGGCGCTCGTATCTCGGCATGGGCTACGCCGACTGCCTCACCCCGCCGGTGATCCTCCGCAACATCATCCAGAACCCCGGCTGGTACACGCAGTACACGCCGTACCAGGCCGAGATCGCGCAGGGTCGGCTCGAGGCGCTGCTCAACTTCCAGACCATGGTGATCGACCTCACCGGGCTGCCGATCGCCAACGCGTCGCTCCTCGACGAGGCCACCGCCGCGGCCGAGGCCATGCACCTCGCCTACGAGTTCAAGGGCAGCGACGAGAAGAAGACGTTCTTCGTCTCCGAGCGCTGTCACCCGCAGACCATCGACGTCGTGAAGACGCGGGCGGGCGCCATCGGCATCGTGGTCGAGGTCGGCGATCACGCGAAGGTCGATCTCGCGAGGCTCGGCGCGTTCGGCGCGCTGGTCCAGTATCCGGCCACCGACGGCGAGGTCATCGACTACCGCGCGTTCGGCGAGAAGGCGCACGACGCCTCCGCGCTGTTCATCGTCGCCGCCGACGTCCTCGCGCTCGCGCTCCTCGTGCCGCCGGGTGAATTCGGCGCCGACGTGGCTGTCGGGAGCACGCAGCGCTTCGGCGTTCCGCTCGGGTACGGCGGCCCGCACGCCGC
>JAYTZB010000988.1:0-2073 GCA_043742085.1 Polyangiaceae bacterium | reverse complement strand
GCTCCGCGCGCCGGCGCAAAGGCCATCGTAGGAACGCCGGTCCGCTCCGCGCTCAGCGAGCCGCCGACGGCGGGACCGATGCCCGCGCGGCGCTCCAATGCGCCGCCCGATCTCCACGCCGACCCGGGCGGAGCACGCATCTCGCTCGAGCCTCCCGGCGCTCAGCTCGGAGACATCGTCGCGGGCGGTGACTTCTTCCCGTCGTTCGACGCGGCGCCTGCTCCGCAGCCCATCTCGCAAGCAGCGTTCGCGCGCGGCAGTGCCATTGCGACATCGGACAATGCACCGCTCCTCATCGACGTCACGCCGATGAGCCTTCGTATCGAGACGGTCGGCGGATATTCCGACGTGCTCATCGCGGCGAACTCGCCGGTCCCGTGCGAGAAGACGCGAACGTTCCTGACCGCGTCGGACAACCAGACCGTGGTCTTCATCCGCGTCGCGCAGGGCGAGTCGAGCCGCTTCGCGGAGAACACGCGCCTCGGCGAGCTCGAGCTCTCCGGTCTGAAGCCAGGCCGGCGCGGCGAGGTGAAGATCCTCGTGACGTTCGAGCTCGACGCCGACGGCATCCTCAACGTGCGCGCGAAGGACAAGGACACCGATCGCGAGACGAAGGCCACCATGCGCCTCCTCGGTGCCTCGACCGATGATGCCGAGGTCGACGCCATGGCGGCGCGTCAGGCCCGTCACGCGGTGGCTTGATGGCAGCGCCGTCGACGTTCGTCGTGTGGGCCGAGTCCCTCGAGACCATGCATTTCTACGACATCCTCCGGGTGCCGTTCAACGCATCGCAGGCCGAGGTGCAGAAGGCCTTCCACGATCTCTCGCTGCGCTGTCATCCCGATCGCTTCGTGGAGGAGCCTGTCGAGGTAGGCCAGGCGGCGACCGCGGTCTTCAAGCGGCTCGTCGAGGCGTACAACGTGCTCCGGCGCCCGGCGCTGCGCACGCGCTACGACGCCGAGCTCAGGAAGGCCATGGGCGGAGGCGCGGGCGGCGGCACCCCGCAGGCGAACGCGGGCGCGAAGTTCGACGAGCATGCGGTGCAGGCGAAGCCGACGTTCGAGCAGCGCACGCTCTACATGATCGCGCGCAACCCGAAGGCCAAGCAGTTCGCCGCCAAGGCCGACCGATTCCTTTCCAACGGGCAGCTGGAAGAGGCGCGCATCCAGATCATCAGCGCGTACCAGCACGATCCCGGCAACGACGAGCTGAAGGAGCGCCTCGACATCCTCTACGAGGCGCTCGCCCTCGAGCCGCCGTGAGCCAGCCGCCGTGAGGCGGGCTTTATCAGCGCGGCTTCGCGTTCGGGACGGGGACGGTGGCGGCGTTCGTGACCTTGGCGTTCGCGGCGAGCGTGTTCTTGCCGCCGGTGAACGACTTGTCGATGGTGGTCGCGCCGTTGGTGCCCGAGAAATCGAGGTCCTTGTCGACGCTGCGGACGTTCGACGAGAGGATCTGGTTGGGGCCCGCGCCGGAACCGTAGAGCATCGCGCCGTACGAGTTCTGGTCATCGGAGACGTGGTCGATGATGAACTTGTCGACCGCGTTGAAGTGGAAGCCGCAATGCGAGCCCATGATGGTCGTGTATTCGACCTTCACGAGCGCGCCGGTGCGCGAGACCACGTAGTCGCCGCCGCCGAGGCCGGTCAGCGTGGAATCGGAGATGGTCATCGAGCCCGCGGCGTCGTTGAGCTCGAGGCCCTCGGACGAACCCTTGTCGTAGGCCATGTACGATGCGACGAAGGTGCCGGCGATCTGGCTCTGCCCCGTCGACTTGAGGACCTTCGACTTCGTGAACGTGAGCTTGCTGCCCGGCTCCATCTTGAAAGGCGTCGCGGCATTCGCGATCGACGAGTTGAGCATCGTCGCGTCGAGGTTGCCGGTCTGCGTCCAGGCGCCGACCTCGGCGTTGGAGATGTCGAGGCCGTCGACCTTGAGCGTGCCGCCGCTCGCGACGACGATGCCCTTCCAGTTCATGCCGTCGAGCTTTGCGTGGTTCGCCGCGGCGCTCACGCTCAGCGTGCCCTTGACGGTGATCGATACGCCGCTCGCCGCGGTGACCGTCGCGCCGGG
>JAYTZB010000987.1:0-1897 GCA_043742085.1 Polyangiaceae bacterium | reverse complement strand
GGTGCGACGGGCGTGGGATCGGGCCTGGCCTTCGAGTCGCAGCCGCCGGCGACGACGAGCACGAGGAACGTCCAGAATGTGTAGAATGCACGCGTCATGGTGGCTGGGCTCTCGCGGCCAAGGTAACGCATGTTTCGCGGCGCCGCGGAGCCGTCGCCAGTCCGTCACATGATCGTTCGCGGCCTGTCACCGACCCCGCCGGCGCCATTCCAGGGCGCAAACGACGTGATTTGGCGCCGCCATTGGCAATGGCGCCGCGCCTGAATACGCTCTCGAGCCATGTCCGACGCCGAAGCCGACGCCGTAGCCATCTTCCATCCGGTGCACCGCGAAGCGCTGCTTCCGTTCCTCGACCTCGAAGAGGACAGCGAGGACAGCGACGGCATCTATGCCGAGGAGCTCGAGGATGGCTCGTTCCTGCTCTTCACGTTCCAGCCGTACGCGCAGTTCGCGGCGACGCCGGCCTACGGCAAGCTCTGGCTCGCGCAGTTCGGCGAGGTCATGACCGAAGTCCACGACGATCCGCGGGGCGTCCTCTTCTTCCCCGACACCGTCGAGCCCGAGGCACAGGCCTATGCGGCGGCCGTCGCGGAGGTAGGGGACCAGGGTGTCTTCGTGGCCCCGACCACCGCGGACGAAGCGGCAGCAGCGGTCGCGGGGATCGATCCGGAGCTCCTGCAAGCGCTCGCAGCCCAGCTCCTCGGCGCTTCTCCCGACGGCTCGACGAGCCCGCCGACGCCCTTCGACATCGGCAAGCTCCTCGGGGGCATGCAGGCTCAGCTCATGGCGTCGATGGGCATGGAGGCTGGCGCCGAGGGGCACCACGAAGGAGACGACGACGTCGTCGATGTCGTGGAAATGCCGGAAAACAAGGCGCCCAAGAAGCCGGCGACCTGACGCATGCTCATGCGGTGCCGGCGCGATCAGCGCCGCCCTAGCATCGACCCATGAACGTCCTCGTGAAGTGTCTCGCGCCGCTAGGTCTCTCCGTCATGCTCGCCGCGGGCTGCTCCAGCAGCGACAGCTCCACTCCAGCGGTGACGCCGACGGACGCCGGAGCGACCGGCGACTCCGCGAGCCCGACGACGGGCGACGCGTCCACGGGATCCGACTCCGCCGTGCTGCCGGATGCGTCCCCGTCGACGGCGGCGTGTGCGTTCGCGGTCAGCGGCGATCGAACGTATCCCACGACGGACTCCTTCTCGTGCCCGGGCTACCTGAAGCAGGTCGGCGGGACGGGCGACTACACCATCAACGTCGCCGCCGGCTTCACGTCAGCCGCGATGGAGAACGTCACCCTCGGCTTCACGCTCAGCTCGCTGACGCCTCCCGCCGCGGGCGACAAGTGGACGCTCGGCCAGGACGGCCGGACCGGCAACCTCACGCTGACCGTCACGCAGGGGCAGGCGGGAACCATCTGGTCGACGTCCGACACCGACAGCGCGATGGTGAAAGGCGGAACGATCGTGACGTTCAAGAGCGTCACGAAGATCAACGGCACGCAGCGGCCGCAGGACGTCTACTACCTCTTCGAGGTCACGCTCGAGACCTCGCTGGTGGGGCGCACCGCGGGCGCGACCGCCACCAAGGTGACCGGCCACTTCAAGGAGACGTCGCTGCCGATCGGATCGTGACCGCGCTCGGACCTGCTCTCCGAAGCCTCAGAAGCTGGTGACGCCCGGGTCGCAGAAATTCTCGGGCGCCATCGCGTAATGATCGGCGACGAACTTCGCGAGCGACGCGGCATCCACGCAATCGGCGCGATAGGTCTGGCCCCAGGCGGCGGCGGCGACGGTGACGTCGTTGGCCGGGCGCGGCGCGATGATGATGCGCACGCGAATGCTCGGATCGCAGAGCGGATCGCTGGGAATGGCATTGCGCACCGCGCGTAGCGCAT
>JAYTZB010000986.1:0-6102 GCA_043742085.1 Polyangiaceae bacterium | reverse complement strand
TCGCCGCGCGGCGCTTCACGCGCTGGGACATGACCGCGAACAAGCGATACTCGCTCTCGCCCGCCACCACGCAGACGCTCCACGATCTCCCGGACGCGGTGCAGGTCTGGGTATTGCTCGGCAGCGCCGACCCGCTCGAGCAGAGCGTCAAGCAGCTCCTCGTCGCCTACCAGGCGGAGACCACGAAGCTCGACATCCACTATGTCGACCCCGATCGCGACACCGTCGCCCTCGAGGACATCCGCAAGCGCTTCAAGATCGAGACCGGACGCACCGAGGACGGCCACGTCGTCGCCGACGCCGTCGTCGTCGTCGCGCACGGCGAGCGTCACTGGTTCATCACCGCCGCCGACATGGTGGAGGTGGCCGCGGCCGATGACACCAAGGTGAAGCCCCGCGAGGAGCGCGCGCTCACCGGCGCGATCCGCAGCGTCCTCGGCGGCACGAAGACCAAGGTGTGCTTCGTCACCGGTCATGGCGAGATGAGCCCCGCCGATCCGGGCGAGCGCGGAGCCGGCGTGCTGAAGGAGGTCCTCGAGAAGGACAACTACGTCGTCGCCACCGTCTCGCTCGGCGCGCCGAGCGCCGCGAAGCCACTCGACGGCTGTGCGGTCGCGATCATCGCCGGCCTCCTCGAGCCATTCGAGAAGACCGAAGCCGAGCGCCTGCGCACGTGGCTCCTCGAGGACGGCAACCTCCTCGTTGCGGCGAGCCCGATCCTCGGCGGCGTCGATCCCGCGCGTCCGCCGGGAGCAGCCGCGCCGCTGGTTCCCGCGGGTCTCGAGCGTGTGCTCGGCCCGTTCGGGATCGCGCTCGACGACGACGTGGTCACCGAGCAAGAGGCCGACGTCGCGATGCCCGCGAGCGGCGGCTTTCGCTTCGTCGCGCAGCCGCGGCAGCATCCCGTGACTACCGCGCTCGTGAAGAGCGACCGCGCGCGCGACGTGCCTCGCGTCGTCGTGTACCTCGCGCGATCCATGCGTCGCACCATCGAGCCGGGCTCGGTGAATCCGCAGGAGCTCCTCGCGACCTCGGCGAGCGCGTTCGGCCTGCGGAGCATCGAGGGAGCGGCGGACTGGAAGGACGCGCCGCAGAAGCACCCCGGCGATCTCGCCGGGCCGCTGTCGATCGCGATGGCCGCGGAGCGTCCGAAGGCGTCGGCGGCGTCGCCGCACGGTCCGCGCATCGTGGTGGTCGGCTCGAGCAGCGTGCTCTCCAACGAGGCGTTCCGCGATCTCCCCGCCTATCGCGGGGGTCCGCTCCTCGCCGAGAGCGCCATCTCGTGGCTCGCCGCGAAGCCCCAGGTGCTCGACGTCCCCGAGAAGGCCGCGGTGGGCGCGGGCATGCGGGTCGACGAGGAGTCGCGCGGATCCATTCGTCGGTACGTGGTCCTCTTCATGCCGGCCACCGTCGCGCTCCTCGGTCTCGCCATCGCGCTCTTCCGTCGCGCGGGCGAGGGCAAGAAGCGCGACGACCGAACCAAGCGCGACGACGGAAAGAAGAAGCCGGGGTGAAGAAGCACGCCGGCACCATCGTGCTCGTCGCGCTCGCCGTGGCGCTCGGCGTCTGGTTGTGGATCGATCGCGACCGCATCACCGAGGGTGAGCGGAAGCGCCGTGAAAATAGCGCTTTCGTGGTGTGGCGCCGAGACGAGCTAACGCGCATCTCCATCGCGCACGACGGTGAGAGCATCGTGCTCGAGCGCGATCGTCCGGCGCCGTCGTCGTCCGGCAAGCCGAGCAACGAAGGCAAGGAGGGGAGCTGGCGTCTCACCTCGCCCCGGCAAGAGCGCGCCGATCCCGTCGCCGTCGACCGCCTTCTGACCACGCTCGAGTTCGCCAACGTCGCGCGCAAGGTGACCGACGGCGCCGCGCTCGGCCTCGATTCGCCGCGCGCCATCGGTGCGGTGCGGATGGGCGGGCTCGAGGTGTCGTTCGCGCTCGGTGGCGCTTCGCCGCGTCCCGAGGGCTCGAGCTACTTCCGCGTCGGTGACGCGACGCCGATCGTGATCTCGAAGGAGGTCGCCGACGCGTTGCTCGCTCCTTCCGACACGTATCGCGATCGCACCGTCGTGCCGTATCTCGCGACCGAGCTCGCGCGCGTCGAGGTGAAGCACGGCGAGAGCGGCTTCGCTCTCGTGCGCATCGACGACCACTCGTTTCGCATCGAGGAGTCCGGCGTGCTCGCGTCGCGGTCCGGCGTCGATCGCCTGTGGGCGGCGCTCGCGGAGATGCGCGCGGAGGCGTTCCCCAAGGATGCCGACGCCGAGCGGCTGACCGCGCATCCGGTTGCGACGGTGAAGCTGTTCCCGAAGGAACCAGGCAAGCCGGCCGCCGAGCTGGCGGTGGGCGAGGCGTGTCCGGGTCATCCCGCGGATGTCGTGGTGCTGCGCAGAGCGCCGGATCGCGAGGCGGCATGCGCGCCGCAGGACATCGTCGGCTACCTCTCCGGCGACACCGCGTCGCTCGTCGAGAAGCACCCGTTCACGATGCGCATGGACGAGATCGAGGAGCTACGACTCGAGCACGCCGGCGCCGCCACCATCGAGATCGCTCGCAAGGGCACCGGCTTTCATCAGCGCGCTCCCATCGATCGCGAGCTGTCCGAGGCCGAGGCCGACGCCGCGACGCAGCTGCTCGAGCGGATCGCCATCTCGGAGGCCCGCGCGGTGTCGCGAGGTGGCACCGGCGCGGCACCCTTCGCGTCGGTCGGACGCGCGGTGGTTCGCTCCGGCGAGCGCGAGCAGGTGGTGGAGATCGGCGCGTCCGGTCCAGACGGTCGCGCCACCCTGCGCAGGGTCCTCGATGACGCGCGTCTCGATGTCGACGCGATCCTGCTGCGCCGACTGACTCCCCGCGGAACCACGCTGCGCGCGCGGACCGCCCTCGATCACGAAGCGCGCCGACCCACGCGCGTGCTCCTCCGCTGCGGCTCGCCTCAGGAGCTCGTCGACGGCGGCGAGGGCTTCCGGCTGGTTGCGCCCGCTGCGTACGAGACCGATGGCGCGATCGTCCAGCTCGTCGATGCGCTGACGAAGGGACGCATCGACGGGTGGGTCGCCGACAGTGACGAGGACCTCGCGTTCGGCTTCACGAAGGACGGCTGCCACGTGATCCTCGGCTTCGCGGACGGCAACGCGCCCGTCACCGTGTGGTTCGGCGCCGAGGGGGAGGGGGGGGTCTACGCGAAGGTCGACGGACGGAGCGGCGTGCTCGTCGCGCCGCGCGCGCTGCGCGATCTCGCGAAGGGCTTCTACGTGAGCCGCGGCATGCTCCGCACCGAGGCTTCCAGGATCGAGCGCGTGAAGGTGGTTTTGCAAGGGCGCCCCAGCACGCCGCGCGATCCGGCGGCTGCCCGCGACGCGGTGGCCGCGCTCTACGCCGAGCGGGTGGTCTCGCTGGACAAGCTCGACGGGGCGCCCGATCTCGTCATCGAGGTGGCGGTCGCCGAAGGCGGGGCCCCGAGGCGGATCGCCTGCCGAACGATCACGCCTGCCGAACACCATTGTGCCCTCGACGGCCTCAGAGCGACCTTTGCCGTGGCCACGTCGAGGTTCGCAGCGCTGCTTCCCGCGAGCGATGCCGCGAGCGACGCCGGGAGCGATGCCGGGAGCGATGCCGCGACCCCTTGAATATTGCGCCGCCGCGCGGGGCAAGATAACGGAAGTATCGTGGCACCGCGTCCGGTCGTGAAGTGGGCAGGAGGCAAGTCGCGCCTCCTCGACCGGCTCATGAAGCGGCTGCCGGCCGGTCGCTTCAGGACGTACGCCGAGCCGTTCTGCGGAGGCGGCGCGATGTTCTTCGCGCTGGCCGCCGAGCCGAAGCGTCGCTTCACGCGAGCGCTCCTGGCCGACAAGAACGCCGAGCTCGTGACGCTCTACCAGGTCATCAAGCACGACGTGGAGCCGCTCATCGATCGTCTGCGCGGCTATCAGGACGACTACTACCGCCTCGACGACGACCAGCGACGGGAGCGCTTCTACGAGGTGCGCGCGGTCGATTCCAGCACGCTCACCCCGGTGGAGCGTGGCGCGCGGCTCTTGTTCCTCAACCGGACCTGCTTCAACGGCCTGTGGCGCGTGAACGCATCGGGCCGCTTCAACGTGCCGTTCGGCAAGTACGCCAGCCCGCGCATCCTCGACGTCGAGGTGCTGCGCGCTGCGCACGAGGCCCTCGAGGTGGCCGAGATCCATCTCGCCGATTTCTCCGTCATCACGAAGCAGCTCAAGCGCGGTGACTTCGCGTACTTCGATCCGCCGTACGTGCCGGTGTCGAAGACCGCGAACTTCACGGCCTACGCGTCCGATCCGTTCGGGCCGCTGGAGCAGGTGCGGCTCGCGAAGGAGCTGGCACGTCTCAAGAAGGCTGGCGTTCACGCGATGCTCTCGAACGCCGCGACCGTCGAGATGAAGGCGCTCTACGTGCAGCACGGCTTCGTCGTCGATTCGATCCAGGCGGCGCGGTCCATCAACTCCGACCCGAGCAAGCGCGGTGACGTCACCGAGCTCGTCGTCACCACCTACGACATCCCCGATGCGAAGCCAGCGGCGCGCGCGAAGCCCGCGAGAGCCGCGAAGCCCGCGCCGCGCCGGAGGGCCGCCGTATGAGCCAGCACGGCCCGAAGGATCATTCGCACAAGCTCGCGCCCGACGAATTCATCCGCCTCAAGGTGAAGGCGGAGCTCCGGAAGCGCCTGCGCGGGGTCCGCAAGACGACGCCCGCCGAGGCGTGCCTCGAGCGATCGCGCGCGCTCGTCGCTCGCCTCGAGACGCATCCCGCGGTGCTCGCCGCCAGGAGCGTCGCGCTCTTCTGGCCGATCGAGGCGCGTCACGAGGTCGACCTCCGGCCCCTCGACACGACGCTGCGCGCGCGCGGCGTTCGCATCGCGTATCCCGCCATCGATGCCGACACCAACGTCATGACCTTCCGCTTCGTCGACGACGTCAGCCTCCTCGACGAGAAGGGCTTCGGCTTCCGCGAGCCGGCGCCCGACGCGGCCGAGGCTGCGCCGGGGAGCCTCGACGTCGTGATCGTTCCGGCCATCGCCGTCGATCCTACGGGTCATCGCATCGGCTACGGCGCGGGCTATTACGACCGCACCATTCCGCGCTTCGTCCCTCCGGGCGTCTCGATCGCCGTCGCCTACGACTGGCAGCTCGTCGCGGAGGTGCCGTTCACCGAGCACGACGTCCGGTGCCAGTGGGTGGTCACCGACGTGCGGACATTCGACGCATATGCGTGACGAACGACCGCGCCGGCGTCAATTTCCGGTGCGCCGCTGGTTGCGGCCCTTGGCCTGGCAGTCCGCGCAGGTACCGTACATCTCGTGCTTGTGGCTCAGGAGCTCGAAGCCGTAGCGGGAAGCGATCTTCTCCTGGAGCTCCTCGATCTTCGGCTCCTCGAACTCGATGATCTTCGCGCACGACGTGCAGATGAGGTGATCGTGGTGGGACGACTCGTCGGCGAGCTCGTAGCGGGTGAGGCCGTCGCCGAACTTCCGCTCGAAGGCGACGCCGCACTCCGTGAGGAGCTTCAGCGTCCGGTAGACGGTGGCATAGCCGACCTTGGGATCCTGCTGGCGCACCTCGGCGAGCAGCTCCTCGATGCTGATGTGGTTGGGCGCGCTGAAGAACGTCTCGACGATGAGCTTGCGCTGATCGGTGGAGCGCAGACCGCGCCGCTCCATGTGCGTGGTGAGCAGCTCACGGAAGTGATCGAGGTTGGGCGCGGCGCCGTCGCCATGAGATGACTTCGGCATCACGACTTTCCCCCGCTCCGGACGACCGACCGCATTGAGGAACATGTCGCGCCTGCACCGCAAGCCGTCAAGACGTAACCGCCCGCCCGCCTGCCGTTCTCGGCGGACGGTGCATTTCACCGTCGTGACGGCCCTCCTCCTGGCGGTCCTGTCCTCGGCCCAGACCTCGCAGGCGCAACAAGAGCCGCCCGAGCCGCAGGCCGACCCGAGCGCACCTGAGCCTGAGCCTGCTCCTGCTCCTGCTCCGGCGCCGACTCTGCCTCCTGCGCCGTATCTGCCTTCGGATCCGCCTCCTGCCTCGTCGACCGCGACGCCACGGGTCCAGCTTCGCTCCAACCTCGCCGT
>JAYTZB010000985.1:0-1514 GCA_043742085.1 Polyangiaceae bacterium | reverse complement strand
CGAGCAGAAGCGCAAGATCATCGGTCGCGTCTTCATCGAGGTCTTCGACGACGAAGCGAAGAAGGTGAAGGGCGCCGCCTATCTCGTACAGGGCACGCTTTATCCCGACGTCATCGAGAGCGTTTCGTTCAAGGGGCCGAGCGCGGTCATCAAGAGCCACCACAACGTCGGCGGCCTCCCCGAGCACATGAAGCTGAAGCTCATCGAGCCGCTTCGCGAGCTCTTCAAGGACGAGGTCCGCGCATGCGGCGACAACCTCGGCATGCCGCGCGACATCCTGATGCGGCAGCCCTTCCCGGGTCCTGGCCTCGCCATCCGCTGCCTCGGTGAGCTCACGCCCGAGCGCCTCGCGGTGCTCCGTGCGGCCGATCACATCGTGTCCGAAGAGATCCGCATGTCGGGCCTCCTCGAGCCCGGCCCGCAGCAGATCTGGCAGAGCTTCTGCGTGCTGCTTCCCGTCAAGAGCGTCGGCGTGATGGGCGACCACCGGACCTACGAGGAGACCTGCGCCATCCGTGCGGTGCGCTCGCTCGACGGCATGACCGCCGACTGGGCGCAGCTGCCGTACGATCTCCTCGGTCGCATGTCGAATCGGATCATCAACGAGGTCCGCGGCATCAATCGCGTCGTCTACGACATCTCGTCGAAGCCGCCGGCAACCATCGAGTGGGAATGACCCCGCTGAGAATGCCGGTGCGCGCGCGGGCGATGTTCCTCGCGGCGGGTCTCGCGTTCGGCCTCGCGGCGTGCGGTCCCGCTGCCGCGCCGAAGACGGTATCGATGCGGATGTTCGGTGGTCCGTCCAACGCGTCGGTGACGGTCGACGACATCTTCGTCGGCACGCTCGACGTCGTGTCGACGCGCGGGGTCGCGTTACCGCCGGGCACGCATCACGTGTCCGTGGAAGCGCCCGGGCACCTGCCCTGGGACAAGGTCGTCGAAGCGCGTGAAGGTGCGGGACCGGTACGCCTCGACGTGAAGCTGGTGCCGGTCCCGGACTGAGCGACACGACCTGAGCGAGCTGGTCACTTGCGGCGGCGGCGGACGACCGCTGCGCCGAGGGCGAGACCGGCGACGAGGAACATCTCACCGGCCGGCGCGGGCCCGCCGGGCGCCGCGCTGCAGCCAGCCGCGGCGGCCTTCTTCTTCTTCGTCGGAGCGGCGGCATCGGAGTAGTCGTTGCCGGCGGTGGGGTCCTCGCCCGCGGTCGGATCCTCGCTCGGAAGCTGGTCGGAGTGCGGGTCCGTCATTGCGGGGTCGGTGGCCGCGGAGCCCGCGTCGTCGTCGACCGCGGAGGCATCGGGCGCGGTCGCGTCGCTCACGCCGCCGTCGGCGGGGGCCGTGGTGCCGTCGCCCGTGGTGTCGCTGACGGTCCCGCTGGGCGCGCCGCCGTCGTAGCTGTGCTTCGTGCAGCCCGCTGCCGATTCGCTGCACGAGTGCATCGTCTCGACGCCGAGCGTGGTGAGCCAGTCGCCGATCTTGAACCGAGACATCGCGTCGACGCGCGTGTGATG
>JAYTZB010000984.1:0-3991 GCA_043742085.1 Polyangiaceae bacterium | reverse complement strand
GTGCTCGACGAGGTCCATCGCATCGCGAACATCGTCACCGAGTTCACGCGCTTCGCCCGGCTGCCTCAGCCTCGGCCCACCGACGTCGACGTCGAGGAGGTGTCGCGCCACGTCGTCCAGATCCACAAGGCCGCGGCCGGCGACATCTCGCTGATCTACACCGCGCAGAGACCTGCTCCGACGCTGCGCGCCGATCGTGATCAGGTCATCCAGATCCTCACGAATCTCGTGCAGAATGCATTCGATGCCGTGAAGGACGTGCCCGGCGCTACGGTCTCGATAGCGACCGACACCGACGGGCACTACGTCGCGTTCTCGGTGGCGGACAACGGTCCTGGTATCGCGCCGGAGATCGCCGCGCGGCTCTTCGAGCCGTACGCCACCACCAAGGGCGCCGGCGGCACGGGCCTCGGCCTCGCCATCGCGCAGCGGATCGCGCTCGAGCACAACGGCGAGCTCTCGTACATCGGTCGGGCGGCGGACGGCCGGGGCGCCGTCTTCCGGCTGCTCCTCCCCGTCGAGGGACCTCCGCCGATGAGCGAGAGCCCCACGTCGGACAACGCAGCCGCCGACTGACGCCGCAATTTCGTGCCATAGTCGGCGCGATGGCAGCAGCGGCAACGCCCGACGGAGCTTCGCAGTCCTCGCAGTCCTCGCAGTCCTCCTCGCCGTTCTCCGGCATGAAGGCAGAGCACAAGCTCTTCGTCGTCCTCTCGGCAGTCTTCGTCTCCTGTCTCCTCCTCGGCGACGTCATCGGCGGCAAGACCATCCCCACGTTCAGCGCCTTCGGCCACGACCTCGGGCCGATCTCGGTGGGCATCATCCCGTTCCCTGTGACGTTCCTCCTCACCGACGTGGTGAACGACTTCTACGGTCGCAAGGGCGCGCGCTTCCTCACGCTCCTCGGCTTCGCGATGGCGCTCCTCGCCTACGTGCTGCTGCAGGTGACGACGTGGATGACGCCCCACGAATCGACCTATTTCAGCCAGGCCGAGTACGCCAAGATCTTCGGCGGCAGCTCGCAGCTCTTCATCGCGTCGATGATCGCATACTTGATTGGGCAGTTCTTGGACATCCAGGTCTTCCAGTTCTGGAAGGCGCTGACGCGATCCAAGCACCTCTGGCTACGCGCGACCGGCTCCACCGTGCTCAGCCAGGTGGTCGACACCGTCATGATCAACTTCATCTTCTGGATGTGGACGGCGGCCTCCGACCCGCACTCGTTCCTCGGCCAGAAGAGCTCGAGCGAGCGCTACGCGTGGGTCTTCGCGAAGATCGGCCGCGAGTACCTCATCAAGCTCGTCGTCGCGATCCTGCTCACGCCGGTGGTCTACGGCATCCACAGCGCGATCGTGCGCTGGCTCGACATCCAGCCCGAAGGACACGAGGAGCGCGGCAAGAAGCCCTGATGTGAAGGCCGCGAAGCTCCCTGCGAAGCTGACGTTGCCGAGCGGAGCCGTCGTGCGGCTGTCGTCCGGCACGTCGGCGGCAGCGGGCTCGGTGGAGCGCGTGGCGGGCGCTCCGTTGTTCAGCGAGGTCGAGGCGGCCATCGCCGCCGGACGCGTGACGATCACGCGCGACGGCAAGAAGGTCGACGCAGCGGCGCTCGTTCTGCGCGACTTCCACGTCCTCCGCGCCGTCCTCGCGCGAAGCGGCATCATCGCGGAGGAGGAGATCGAGATTGCCTGCCGGAACTGCGGGGTCGCCGTGCGCGTTCTCCCGTGTGCCGCCCTCGAGATCGCTCCGTGGGTCGACGGGGAGCTCGACGATCCCGAGCTCGACGCAACGTTGCCCTTCGGCGAGCCGGTCGACGTGCCGCCGATCCTGCTCGGACGCGTGCGGACGGCGCGCAACGTGACCTTCGCGGAGCGCACCGTGGCCGACGCGCGACCGCTGTTCGCGGCAGCCGCCGAGGAGCGGCTCGACGTGACCGCCGACATCGTGCGCGCCATGGGGATCGACGCGCTGGGCGCAGAGCGTGACGCTTCGAGGATCGCGACCGCGCTCGCCGAGTGCGACGATGCGGCGTTTCTTGCGGTCGGCGAGGCCTTTCTGGCGACCCATTACGTCGCACGGTTGGGGTGCGTCGTGCTCTGCGAGGCGTGCGGGGCACGGAACGATGTCGATGCGCCGTACGAGAGAGAGAGCGGGCGCGGGGGCGGGGGCGAGAGCGAGAGCGAGAGGGCGAGCGCGAGCGCGTTTCCGGCATTCGAAGAGTTTGCGGACCGCGCGCGGGAGCTCGCCGAGCCCCGGATGGCCGAGATCGCAGGGATCGAGCTCGTCGTCGAGGGGGGGACGCCCGCCGTGGATGACGGAGGCGAGCCGCTGCTCGGGTCCTATGTGCCGCCGCATCCTGGAGACGCGGGGACGCCGACGCAGGCGCCCGTCGTCACCGTCTACTACCGGAGCTTCCGCGCGATGTGGGACGAGGAAGGACCCTACGACTGGGACGACGAGCTCGCCGAGACCATCGAGCACGAGCTCGAGCACCACGTCTCGTTCCTGCGCGGCGACGATCCCACCGACGACGAGGAGCGCGCGGTCATCCGCGACGAGGCGCTGCGCATCGTCGGCAAGCGCGAGGCCGGTCGGCGCGCGCTCCACGGCTTCGGCGCGAGCTATCGCGATTTCCTGCGGAGAACGTGGCCGATCTGGGTGCTCGCGCTCCTCGCGCTCCTCTTCACGCTCGTCACGCAGCGCTGACCCGCCTCAGCCGCGCGGCCCGCGCCAGAACTTCACCGCATACGCGGCCACGCCCGCGACGATGGCCACGACGAACGGCACCGCGCCCGACGTGAGGATGCGCACGATCACGAACGTGACCACGACGGTCAGCGCGATACGCGGGAGCGGACCGTCGCGGATGTCGAGCAGCATCTCCTCCCAGCGCGGTCGCGCGGTCAGCGGACGACCGAGCGGCCGCGGCGGCGGCGCTGCCGGCGGACGGCCCACGGCGATGGCGGACGACGAGGAAGGCGGCGCCCACTCTGACGAAGAAGAAGGCGTCGCGCTGCTGTTCGGGCCCTGCCGGATCGATGGGGCCGAGCCGCGCACCGACGCCGGGGGCGCGGCCGGCGCCGGGTCGGTCGCCGCTCGCAGCGCGGCGCCGAGCGCGATGGTGTCGAGGAAGCGCTCGCGAGGTTCCGCCGCGAGACATCGCCGCACCACGTCGCCGAGTGGGCTCTCGATGGGCGGCCGCTCCGGCGACGGTGTCTCGCCGGTGAGCATCGTGTAGAGCATCGCGCCGATCGAATAGACGTCGGCTCGCCGACCGACCGCCTCGCCGCGGCGCTGCTCGGGCGCAGCGAACGCGAGCTCCGCGGAGGTCCCGACGTCGCCAGCCGCCGGTGCCGCTTCGGTGGGGGCTCGCGGCGCGGCGAGCCCCTCGACCTTCACGCGCGTCGCCTCGCCGGCGCCGCTCAGCGCGATGAGCGACGGATGCAGGTAACGATGCACGACCCCCGCATCGTGCGCGGCCGCGAGCGCGCTCGCGATCCGAGCGGCGATCGCCGCGGCCTCGAGCTCGGGAAGCGGCGCCCCGGTGCGCAAGCGATCGGAGAGCCGTTCGCCAGCGATCGTCTCGGTGGCCACGAAGATGTCGCCCTCGTCGGTCTCTCCGACCTCGAGCACGATCGCGAGGCCTTCGTGCGACACCCGTGCGGCTCGCCTCGTCTCGCGCAACAGTCGTTCGCGACGAGCGCTGCCGCCGCCTTCGGCGCGAGCGTTGACGATGCGCACCACGGCAGCGCCTTCGCCGTCGACGAGAGACGCGCGGTACGTCTCGCTCGTCGCATCGCTGCCGAGCTTCTCGTCGAGCCTGAATCGACCCGCACGCGCGGGTCGCGAGACCGGGCCCGCGGCGTCCATGGAAGAAATAGGCACATTGATTCTCGAAATTGACAAGTTTGTTTGTTCCGCCTAGGTTCGGCGTCGATGGCGACCGTGAAGCTGCGTACGAAGACGAGCAAGTCCGCTCGATCTTCCGAGCGCG
>JAYTZB010000983.1:0-6300 GCA_043742085.1 Polyangiaceae bacterium | reverse complement strand
AGCCCCTCGTCGAGGCGATCGAACAGGAAATAGCGGGCCAGGCTCAGATCTTCGGGGAGCGCGCTCACGTCACGCTCTTACCTGGGCGGCGGGTGGAATCCAAGCTCGCCGCCCGGCGTAGGGTCCATCACGTGACCCCCATGTCGAGGACGGCGAGGCGCGCGCGTGGTTTGGCTTTTGCCGGCGGGCTGCTGTCGCTCGCGGCCTGCGCGAAGCGACCGTCGCCGGCGACTGTGTCCGGTGACGCGGGAGCCTCGGACGCGAGCGCGGCGTCGAGCGCGGCGTCGAGCGAGGAAGGTGGGGCCAGCGCGCCGACGTACGCCGGTCCATTCGAGCCGCATGTCGTGGGGCGCACGCTTTCGCCGCAGACTAGTCTCGTGCCACTCGCCGACGGTACGGTCGTCCTCCAGGCTGGCCTGTTCCGTTACGCCCTTGCTGCCGATGGCACGGCGAGCCGGATCGGTGACCTCGCGTCCTACGCCGCGAAGATGCCGCCCGATGACATTCATCTCGCGGGGTACGACGTGGAGGCCCTCGCCACGGGCGAGGCGATGCCTGGCGCGCGACCGTGGCACGATCTGCGCGGAACGCTCGCGGCTCGAACGATGCCCGATCACTGGGCACTCTCGGACGACATCGACGTGCCGCCGAACATCCAGGGCGACGACCTGCGACGCGCGGCGGATGGCACGGCCGTGCTCCTGACACGTGACGGCACGAGCGGAGCGGCGGAACGGGGCGAAAGCGCGCCGTACGTCACGTTCGTGGCGGCTCCAAACAGCAGGCCCGTGACGCGTGTGGCGATCGGCGGTCTGGACCCGGCCCGCCGTGACGTGGTGTGCGAGCACGTTCCGTCATGGGAGCGTCCCCATCTCTTCTGCTACTCGTGGCGTGACCGCCTCACCTCCGTGCACCGCCTCGTCGGGAGCCGCTGGGAGTCGGTAGCGATCGCCGCGGATCACGCCAATCGCCTCCGAGTGGGCGCCGTCGGGCCGGACGGAGCGCTATGGCTCGGCCTCCACACCGGCAGCGTGGTGCGCATCGCCGCTGCCGGCACCGTCGATACCTTCGACATGCCCAGGGCCGACGACGCGCTGGCGCGCGCCTCGTACACGTCCGGAGAGACCTACGCGCGCCCCGTGATCGCCGGCAAGACGAGGTCGGACGACGATTCACTCGACGGGCTGCGTCGCTGGGTGCAGGTCGGCGTGGACGTCGGCGCACCGCCGCGGCCCATCACGGAAATCCGGCAGATCGTTCCGCGCGGCGATGGCGAAGCCTGGGTGCTTGCGAGCGAGCGCTACGACGCCCACGTCCTCGTGCACATGAGCCGTCCTGCGATCGCGCCTCTCCCAGCGCCGATCCTGATCGGTAGCGAGACGGATCAACGCAACGAGCTCCGGAACGTGAAGGAGCCCGTCACGTGGGTGGCGCACTGCCCTCAGCTGTTCGTGACGCTTGCGAGGCAACGTGCCGACGGCTCGTTCGCGGCCGGCACCGTGTGGTCACGAGAGAAGGCAATCGGCGACATTTTGCGCAAGATCGTGGGCAAATCAGTGGCGCAGGCGCCTATTTCGATGATTGTCGAAGGACGCCTCGCCGGTCGCCGTGTCGCGGGCGTTCTGATGTGGCGCGCAGACCCGAGCGCGAGTGAGGATCTCCTCGAGAAGGCGGCATCGGCAGTCGCGACCGAGCTCTCCTCGATGACGGGCGCCACGCCACACATCACGTGCACGGCGCCGGTGCTGGAGCGGGCTGCGCCCCTGTAACGTCACGTGAGCGCGCTACGTCACGTCAGTACGAGCAGCGAACGCCGAGCGCGTAGTAGCCGTCGGGAGTGTTGGGCGCCTGCTGGCTCCAGTTCGTGACCTGCAGGTTCTTCTCGTGGTCCTCCCAGGACTGCGTCCACGTGAACGAGTTGTTCGCGTCCCGGACCCACGGCATCATGAGGCCAGCGGCGTCCTCTACCCCGTACATGTCCACGCCCGCGGGCCGTCGGCCGGGGGGCGCAACGTAGAAGGCGTGATCGAGCGGGTACTGGTTGTTGACGGTACGGAGCGCTGCGGGCGGATTCGGCGTCTCGTAGCTCTCACGGTGGATGAGCCGCATGTCCGACGTGTTCTGGTTGTACGGCGACGTGTCGTTCCACTGCCACGGGTACTGCGTAGGGCCGCCGGCGCGACCGCGGTTCTCGTAGACCCAGGCTACTTCCGACGCGCTGACGAGGTGCCCGCCGTCGAACGCGCAGACTGCCGCCGCCATGTTCCACGGAACGCAGTTCAGCGCCTTCTCGTCGAGGACGTCCTGGCTGAAGTCCGACAGTTCGCCGGCGATGCCGTTGACGACGCCCTGCGACCACGTCCGTCCGCCCTGGTTCATGACGTTGCAGCCACGCTTGCCGTCGGGTCCGAGCAGGATGTTCACGTCATCCATGTTCTCCGGGAGCGTTCCACTGAGCGACGTGTCCCAGCCCGCGGGGTTGGTCGCCGCCCAGGCCTTCAGGTTGCCCTGCCAGCGCTCGGCGAACGCGCGCATGCGGCCGGCAGTGACGTAGTACTTGTCGATCGTGAACGGTCCGCCCTTGGCGGCAGGGCGGTCGGTGATGTCGACGCGTTTGCAGCAGCTCTCGTGCACCGCGTCGGCGGCGCCCGTCTCTCCCGGGCCGCACGTGTCTCCACCGGAGTGACCGGTACAGCCCTTGAGCTCGACGCACTTCTTCTCGTACGAGCACGCGTCAGAGACGCAGTCGCCGTTCGTGCCGCACGCCTTCGAGGTCGCGCACTTGGGGGCCTTCGTGCCGCCGCAATCGACGTCGGTCTCGTCACCGTTCTTCGCGCCGTCATCGGGCGCCGGAGACGCGCACTTCAGCGCTTTGCAGATGGCGTTCGTGCAATCGCCGCCGACAGCGCACGACTTGCCGTCGACGCACTTGGGAGCGCGTGAGCCGCCGCAATCGACATCGGTCTCGTCACCGTTCTTCTTGCCGTCGGTGGGCGACGAGTTGAGGCTCGCCGCCGATGCGCCGCACCGTCCGGTGTTGCAGACTCCCGAACGGCAATCGAAGCCGACCGTGCACTCCGCGCCCTCGGTCTTGCCGTCGGGGTTCGGCGTCGCATCGGCCGCCGGAGCGTCGCTCGCGCTCGAGCAGGCAGCGACGCCGGCGACGAGGAAGCCGGCGACCGCGACGATCGCCGAGAGGGAAACGGCACGGTCACGCGTCAGTCGAGGAAAGTGCAGGCCCATCGGGAGGGTGGCGACTGCAGGAATCCTGCCGACCGTGACCACGTGGTGGATCGCATCCGACCACGTGTCACGCGCGACCGCGCGAGCGAAAGAATCGGCGCGGACTCGGGGATCTCGTCGTCGCGCTTCACGTCACGAGACGCGGTCGCGACGCTGCGCGCCATCACGGCGGTGGATCGGTCTCACCCCGACTGCGGTGCTCCAACCGCTTCTGAAAGCCGCAGAGTGTAGGGAAAGGAGCTCAGTCGGGCACGTGCACGACGACGGTCTCGCTCATCGGCCCGCGATTGCCCGCGAGGTCATAAGGCTTCACCGCGTAGTGATATCGCGCGCCCGGCACCACGCGCGCATCCTCGTAGCGAGCCGAGAGCGCTCGGACGCTTGCATGATGGATGAGGAGGGCGCTCGACCGGGCCCCCGCCTTCGTGCTTCCGCTCATGACGCCAATCTCCTCCCCGCGAAACACCTGGTAGCCGTACATGCCGTCCGCGTCGGCAGCGGCCTTCCACCGGAGCAGAACGCGGCCCAGCTTGTGCTCGGCGGTCAACCCGGCGCCGGCGTCGGGCCACGACGGAGGTGTTCCGTCGTCGCTCTCCGGAGCCTGCCCGAGCTTCTTCGGCCAAAGCGTGCAATCTACACGTTTGAAGTTCTCGTCGAGCGTCTTGCAAACGTTTCCGTAGATGCAGCGGACCACGCGTTCCTCGTGACCGCGCTGCCACTTCTTCGGCAGGTCGGGGTCGGCGAGGAGCGCGCGAGCCATTCCCACGAGGTCGCCCTGCCCGCTTGCGATGACCTTCTCGGCGAGGTCCTTCGTGCCGAGCTTGCCGACGGCAACCACCGGTGTCTCGAGGCCCGCCGCGCGCAACGCTCCGCGCACGGCCTCCGGGATGGCAAGGTTCGCGCCGTCGGGATAAGCGGCGCTGGGCATGCACCGATCACCGGAGTACCCCGTGTATGGATAGAGCGGCTCACCTGGAATGACGCGTGCGTCCTCGAACTTGCCGCCCGCCGAGAGCGATATGTAATCGGCGCCCGCGCGGGCGAGCTCGATGGCGATCGGGCCCGCGTCCACGACCGTGTAGCCGTTGCGGATGCATTCCTCGCCGAGGAAGCGGACGCCGATCGCGAAGTCGGCGCCGACGGCTTCGCGCACGCGGTGCATCACACGGAGTGGCAAACGCAGGCGGTTCGCGAGCGAGCCGCCATATTCGTCCTTGCGCGGGTTCAGCCGCGAGAGGAACGACGAGAGCGTGTACGCGTGCGCCATGTGGAGCTCGACTCCGTCGAAGCCGCACGTTCGCGCCCGCGCCGCTGCGGCGGCGTAAGCCTCGACGATGCCATCGATCTCGTCGAGCGAAAGCATGTCCACGGTCTGTCGCCAGCCGGAGCGCGCGATCTTGAGGAAGTGAATGATCTGCGGAACGACCTTCGAGGGTCCGGCGTCGTGAACGCGCTCGCAGAGATCGGCGAGCCCGGGAACGAAGTCCTGCGACGAGATGCGTAGCAACGGTCCGCTCTTCGCCGAGTGGACGGCCATGGCCTCGACCACGATGAGACCCACGCCGCCGCGCGAAAATCGCGTGTACCGTGCACGAATATCGGCATTGACGACGCCATCCTCGCCGGAGAGCCGTGTGACCATCGCCGGCAGCACGAGCCGGTTGGGCAGGCTCATGGACCGGATGGCGAACGGCTCGAAGAGCGTCATGCGGTCACGTCACGTGATCAGGCGGGAGCGATGAGCGCACTGCCGATGATGAGCTTCTGGATCTCGGTCGTCCCCTCGTAGATCCGGAGCGGGCGGATCTCGCGATAGAGCCGATCGACGACGCAACGATCGGTCACGCCCAGGCCGCCGAAGAGCTGCACGGCGCGATCGATGATCCGCTGCGCCGCTTCGGTCGCGTACATCTTCGCCATGGCGACGCTGGTGGCGTTGGCGCGGCGCCGCTTCACGTTGGCCTCGGCGTCGGCGAGCTCCGGCTGATCCTTCTCCCAGGCGGCGCGGAGGACGAGCAGTCGTGCAGCATCGAGCTCGGTGGCCATGTCGGCGAGGGCCGCCTGCGTGAGCTGGAACTCGGCGATGGCCTTGCCGAACTGCGTGCGTGTCGTGGTGCGCGCGACCGCCTCGTCGAGCGCGCGACGCGCCATGCCGACCGCGGCGGCGCCGACCGACGTACGGAACACGTCGAGCGTGCCGAGCGCGAGACGGAGGCCGTGACCGACCTCTCCGATCAGCGCGGTCGCCGGGACGGTACAGCCCTTCATCGCGACCCGCCCGAGCGGATGATCGACGCTCATCGCGATGGGCTCGGTGGTCAGACCAGGGGCCTTGGCGTCGACGAGGAAGGCGCTGATCCCCTTCTTGCCCTTCGATGGGTCGGCATTCGCGAAGACGATGAAGTGATTCGCGATGCCGACGTTGGAGATGAAGACCTTCTCGCCGTCGAGGATCCACGAGTCACCCTCGCGGCGCGCGGTGCTCTGCATGGATGCCACGTCGCTGCCGGCCTCGGGCTCCGTCAGCGCGAAGGCGCAGACACGCTCGCCGCGCACCACCTCGGCGAGGATCCCCGCGCGTCGCACGCCCTCGCCCGCGAGGAGCAACGGATGCGAGCCGAGCCCCTGCACCGCGAAGATCGAGTCCGCGAGCGGAGAGACGTACGCGATGGCCTCGCGCGCGATCGAGAGCGCGCGAACGTCGACGGCGGTTCCCCCGTGACCCCAGGCGCCGCCGCCCTGGCTCTTGGGAACGAGCAGCGGAAGCAGCCCGAGCTGAGCGAGACGAGGGATGACGCGCGGTGCCTCGTGAAGCGCGACGTCGGAGTCGGCGAGGACGCGATCGCACTCGGCGCCGAGCGTGCGATGCGGCTCATCGAAGAACATCGGCAGGGCCGACCACGATGCACGGGTGCGAGCGGCGACCATCTCAGACCTTTGCGGCCGCAGCGGGTGCGGCAGGCGCTGCCGGCGTGGGCGCAGCCGTCGCGATGAAGGGGCCGGTCGCGCCCTCGAACACGCACGGGGCCTTCTTCACCCAGGCGTCGTACGCCGCGC
>JAYTZB010000982.1:0-4499 GCA_043742085.1 Polyangiaceae bacterium | reverse complement strand
ACCACCGAATACGGCGCCGCGCGGTTCGCGAGCGCGATCCGGCATGGTGCGGTCACCGGCGTGCAGTTCCACCCCGAGAAGAGCCAGCGCGAAGGCCTCGCGCTCCTCGGCGCGTTCTTCCGTGAGGAGCGCCGCTCCTGATGCGCGTCCTTCCTGCCATCGATCTCCTCGGCGGGAAGGCGGTGCGCCTCCATCAGGGTCGCTACGAGGAGGCCACCGTCTACGACGACGACCCGGTGGCCGTCGCGCGGCGCTTCCGGGCCGTGGTCGATGCGATGCACGTCGTCGATCTCGAGGGCGCCAAGGCCGGCGCACCGGTCCAGCGCGAGCGCGTGCGCGCCATCGTCGAGGCGTTCGCCGGCGATGGCGGCGGGATGGTGCAGGTCGGCGGCGGCGTTCGCTCGCGTGCGGCGCTCGAGGCGTACCTCGCGCTCGGGGCACGCCGCGTGGTGCTCGGCACGGCGGCGGTGAAGGATCCCGACCTCGTCCGCGAGCTCGCGCGCGCGCATCCCGGCGTCGTGGTGCTCGCCGTCGATGCCAAGAACGGCTTCGTCGCGACCGACGGCTGGACCGAGGTGTCGAAGCTCACGGCCACGGATCTGGTGCTCGCGCTCGCCGACGTCCCGATCGGCGCCGTCCTCTATACCGACGTCGCGCGCGACGGCACCGGCAGCGGGCCCAACCTGGAAGCGACGCGCGCGCTCGCCGCCGCCTCCCCTTTCCCGGTCATCGCGTCAGGCGGCGTCGGCTCGCTGGAGCACCTGCGTGCGCTCGCGGCCATCCCCAACGTGGAGAGCGCGGTCGTTGGACGCGCGCTCTACGACGGCTCCTTCGCGCTCGACGATGCGGTGGCCGCGGCGCGCGGATAGCGCGAGGGGCGCGACGGGCGCGACGGGCGCGACGGGCGAATCCGTCGCGAAGTCACTTCGGTGGAGCGAGGAGCGCAGACATGCGATCCGCGACGATCACCGACTCGTTCGCGGTGCGCTGCATCACCGCCACCTCGCGCGCGAGGTACCCGAAGGCATGGAGGTTGGTGACGCTCGTGCGATGGTCGACGCGGGCCAGGCTTCGCGAATGCGTGAACGCTTTCGCGGTCGAGAGCGCGTACACGTCCTCGCCCACGCGCCGTGCGCCCTCCGCGAGGTGGCACGAGACGCAGTCGGTGCTCTCGACGTCGTGGAGGCTCGGGCTCTGCACGCGGAGCGCTGCGTCGAACGCCGTCTGCAGAGACGCCGCCTCCGCGCTGGCGGGCAGCGGCCGACCGGGGCTCACGAGCGGCGCCACCGAGTCAGCTCCGGTGCTCGACGTGCCGTCGGCGAACGAGCTCGCGAACGATCCGACGGCGCTCGAGCCACCGATGGTCTGCGTGATCGAGTCCGTGAGCGGGATAGTCGTCGCCGTCAGCACGGCGCCCGCGCCGGCCGTGGCACGATCGAAGACCCCGAACGTCCAGGTGTGTCCCTCGCTGTTCTGGTGATCGAAGAACGTCACGCGACCGATGCGATCCTCGCCGGCGTGCTCGAGGACGATGTCGCGCAGGCCCTGCGCGAATGCGCCGCCGAGGCCTTGCGCGACGAGGATGGGATGCGGGCCGAGCTCCTGCGTCGCGCCGTCGCCGTTCGCCTTCTTCAAGGTGAGGATCTGCTGGAGCATGGTGACGAGCTCCGCGAGGGGCACGTCGTAGACGACGTGCACGGCGCCGTCGGTGGCCGCGCTACCGGCGCTCGGGTCGAACGTCTCCGGGATCTTCTCGTAGAGTGCCTGGAAGACGAGGCGGACCTCGGAGCGACAGCGCCCCGCTTCGCCCGCCGAGCCTCGCGCCGAGCACGGGTCGAGGCGGATCGAGACGAGACCGAGCGCGTCGTAGTCGCCGGTGGCGACAGGCCCGCTGTCGAGAGACCGTCCGTCGAGGACCGTCGCGAGCGACGCCCTCGGGAGCAGCGAGCCATGCGCACCCGACGCTGCGGCCCTCACGAAGTCCCGCGACTCCGCGCCGGCGGGCAGCGGGTAGAGGATCGAGACGTCGGTCGTCGCCACCTTCCCCGTGTACGGACCGACGGGCAGCGGCGCCTTCGCCGGCGTCGCTGCGCCGGGGTCGGCGGACGCCGCCGGCGCAGTGCTCTGCGCCGGATCGCCGGCGCTCGTGGCGGACGCGCCGCCCGGCGAGGAGGTCGCGATGCCGCCGCACGCGCCCGCTGCGATCGCGATGACGAGGCTCGAAAAGAGGGTCGCGGTCGACGTGAAGCGAATGGTCATGGCCTGCTCTTGGAGCCAGGTCGGTCAATCCGTCGAAGAATTTTTCAGGGGCCGGCGCAGGGGCCGCCGCGTCGATGCCGAGGATCTTGCGGTGCTTGGCGAGGTGCGCCGGCGGAGGCAGTACCGGCCGCGCGCGGGTGAGGGCGATTCGGCGAGAGGTCGTCGCGAGGCTCTCCGCCGCAGGCGCGTCACCGGCAGGCGCGAATGGGCGGGTCGATCGGCTGGTCGCCAGAGTCCGGAATCGTCGAGACGACACTGCAGACCCCCGCCTCGCCACACTGGGCGCGCGTGGGGTCGCATAACGAGAACAACCCGGGCCCCGAGCAATTTGACGGTGCCAAGCACGTCGCGCTGGCCAGGAAGTAAATAGCCGCGCTGCCAATCCGCCCGACCTGGCCGCAGCAGATGAGGCCGGGGAGGCCGTTCGCCGCGCAGTCGAGAGGGTCGTCGCAGAAATATTGCTGCTCCGAAGACCGGCAGCCGACTCCGGCTTCGACGCAGCGGAAGGCCGAAGCGTCCGCCGATTCCACGTCAATCACGCGATCGTAGCAACACGCCCCTTTCGGGGCGTCGCAGGTCTGCACACCGTTCCTGCTGCACGCAATGCGAAACGGTAACTCGGCGATGCTGGCGTCGCCCATGGCGACGTCTGCGGAGTCGAAGCCGCCGTCATCGATCGGCGTCGGCGCCGTGTCGGTCACGGGAGCCGCGTCGCCCGGAGCCGTAGCCGGTTTCGGGTCATCGCCCACGCAGGCCATGAACGCGCCGACCGCGAGCGCGCACGCCCCACCGGCCGCCACGAGCCTCTTACGGTCGAGCATCAGGCTTGAAGGTTATTCGACGCGTTACTGCAGCGCAAACGTAGCGATTCGTAGGACTCTCGGCGTGCCCGCGGCGTTACAGTCCGACCGGGTGCCAGATGGTCTTCGTCTCGAGGAACCGCTCGATCCAGCCGAGGCCCTGCGCCTTGCGCTCGTCGGTCCAGGCCTCGGGGTCCATCGGAACGTGCGTCTTCACGCGCTTCACGTTGTCGGCGCCCTCGCTCTCCACGGTCTTCCTCAGGTCAGCGTCGACGATCCACGCGTCGATGCCGATGATCTCGCGGTGCTTGGCGAGATGCGCCGACAGCTCCTTGGCGTGACCGGTCAGGATGTTGATGACGCCTCCGGGCATGTCGCTGGTGGCGATGCACTCGCTCCACACGATGGCGGTGCGCGGATCCTTCTCGCTCGCGAGCGCCACCACCGTGTTGCCGCCGGTGATGACCGGGAGGATGGTCGACACGAGGCCGAGCAGCGCCGGGCGATCGGGAGCGACCACGCCGATGGTGCCCATCGGCTCGGGCACACTGAAGTTGAAGTGCGGCCCCGCCACCGGGTTCGACGACGCCAGCAGCGCGAAGAACTTGTCGGCGAAGCCGGCATAGAAGACGACGCGGTCGATCGAGACGTCGACCTCGGCAGCGGCCGCGGCCTCGCTCTGACCGCCGCGCACGAGCGACTGCGTGAGCTCGGGACGGCGCGACTCCATCACCTCGGCGAGGCGGTAGAGGATCTGCCCGCGGTTGTACGCGGTGCGCTTCTCCCATCCCGGCCACGCGTTCTTCGCGACGAGCACGGCATCGCGGACGTCCTTGCGCGAGCCGCGCGGGACGTTCACCGTCTCGGGATCGGCCTCGACCGCCGAGCTCTCGGGCGCATTCTGCACCTGGAAATAGCGGCCCGACTCGGAGCGCACGAACGCGCCACCGACGAACATCTTGTAGGCCTTGTTGACCCGGACGCGCGTCGCCACCTTGGCGCCGTCGTAGGGCTTCATGATCGGCGCTTCTCCGCTGATGCGGGGCCGCGTCACGCCGCTCGCGTCTTCTCCACCTGCGCCGCGTTCGGCGGTGGCGGACTCGGGACCGCGGCTCTTCTTCGGTGTCGGTTCCATCACTCCACCTCGACGTAAGCAGAGAGACCCTGGCGACCGCCTTCGCGACCGAAGCCGCTCTCCTTGTAACCGCCGAAGGGCGAGGTCGGGTCGAACTTGTTGAACGTGTTGCCCCAGATGACGCCGGCCTTCAGCTTGGTCGCCATGTAGAAGATCTTCGCGCCCTTATCGGTCCAGACGCCGGCGGAGAGGCCGTACATGGTGTTGTTGGCCTTCTCGACCGCCTCGTCCGGCGTGCGGAACGTCATGATGGTGAGGACCGGTCCGAAGATCTCCTCACGCGCGACGCGGCTCGACATGCTCGC
>JAYTZB010000981.1:0-2071 GCA_043742085.1 Polyangiaceae bacterium | reverse complement strand
TGCGAGGAGAGCGCGAAGTGGGTGGCCGTCACGTACCGCCACGCGAAGGCGTTCGGCGACGTGCACGTGTGGCTCCGCAACGATCTCGCGCCCGCCGCGGCCGGCGAGCTGACGCCTTGATGACGAGGCTGCGCGGGCGCTGGGCAGCGCCTGCCTGGCTCTCCCGGCGCTCGCCGCGGTCGCTGTTCCTCCTCCAGCTCGTCGTGGCTCTCGCGTGCTTGCTCGCGCTGCGCGCGAAGTGGTCGACGGTGCACGCGTTCGTCGTCGCCATCGATCACGGTGACGTGCTCTTCGCGGACTTCGTGAACCACTACTACCCGACGGTGTCGGACGGGCTTCGGAGCGGAGCGCCGGCAGGCGGCTTCTTCTATCCGGCCGGGTTTGCGGTGCTGCTCTCGCCTCTGGCTCTCCTCGGACCGGCTGCCGCGAAGGTGGTGTGGGGCCTCGTACAGCTCGCGTGCGTCGCCTACGTGGCGACGGTGCTGGTCGCGGCGGTGGTTCCGCGCCGGCCCGCCCTCGCGCTCCTGGGAACCGCGCTCACGGTGACGAGCGTCCCGGTGCTCCACAACCTGAAGTGGGGCCAGGTCAGCCTGCCGATCCTCGCGGCGACCGGAGCGGCGTTCCTGCTCCATGCGCGCGGCAAGAAGAACGGGCCCGCTGCGCTCCTGGGGATCGCTGCCGGCATCAAGGCCTATCCGCTCGTCTTCGTGGGGTGGTTCGTCGCGCGACGCGACCTCGGCTTCGTGGGACGAACGGCGGTCGCATGCCTCGTGACGCTGGTGCTCTTGCCGGCCATCGTGATGGGGCCCGCGCATGCGCTCTTCTTCCAGCGCGTGTCGACGGGCGCCGTGCTGGGAGCCGCCGACGGCGTGCTCCGTGATTTCAACTCCCAGTACGCGCCGGCGGTGCTGGGACGCTACGAAGGCGGATGGGACGCGACGTCGTACGATCACCGCGCGATGGCCGAGCTCGGTGCGATGGCCGCGCTGCTCCTCGTCGCGGCGCTGGTGCTGGTGGTGGCGCGCTCGCAGGCGCCGCGGCTCGCAGAGCGACGCGATCTGCTCGCGTTCGTGCTCATCGCGTGCACGGTGCCGTTCTGGCTGCGCACGAGCTGGTCGCATTACTTCGTGCACCTGCCGCTCGCGCAGACGCTGCTCGCCGGCATGCTCGCCGAGCGCTCCGCTTCGCGCGCGCGTGACGTGCTCGTGCTGGTGCTGCTGGTGGCACCGAGCGTGTTCCTGTCGAACGTGCTCGGTCTCTTCGCGACCGAGGGCTGGTGGTACTACGCGAACGCGGGCAGCCTCTTCTTCGCGAACGCGCTCGTCCTGCTGGCGTGCGCGGGTCTCATCGTGGACGCGCACGTGCGTCACGTTTGGCCGGCAGCGGCGGGCGTCGGCGACGCGGTAGACGCGTTAAACGACAACGCCCGCGGGGGGGCCGCGGGCGCTGGGTGAGCCGAGCACCTCTGCAGGAGTGGCTCGCCTCGACTCTGTGGACCTACCGAGCTGTTACCAGCGGTAGTGAGCGAAGGCCTTGTTGGCCTCGGCCATCTTGTGCGTGTCGTCCTTCTTCTTGACCGCGTTGCCGCGACCCTGAGAAGCGTCGACGAACTCACCGGCGAGACGCTCGCGCATCGTCTTCTCGCCGCGACTGCGGGCGTTCATGACGATCCAGCGCATCGCGAGAGCGACGCGGCGCTCCGGACGAACCTCGACGGGGACCTGGTAGGTCGCACCACCGACGCGGCGGCTCTTGACCTCCAGCTTCGGCTTGACGGCATCGAGCGCCTTCCGGAAGACCTCGAGCGGGTCCTCCTTGATGCGCTCCGCGATGACGTCGAACGCGCCGTAGAGGATGCCTTCAGCGACGGCCTTGCCGCCGCTGTACATCAGCGTGTTCGTGAACTTCGAGACAAGCTTGTCCTTGTACTTCGGGTCCGGAATGATGTGGCGCTTCGGTACTTCTCGTCGGCGGGGCATAGCTCAGATTCTCCGGATCAAACCTTCGGGCGTTTCACGCCGTACTTGGAACGCTTGCGGTTGCGGTTGGCCTTGTTCGTAGACGAGGGGCC
>JAYTZB010000980.1:0-2243 GCA_043742085.1 Polyangiaceae bacterium | reverse complement strand
CATCGAGCTGGCGGCGCTCGCCAACGAGGACGCGACCAAGGTCGATGCCTTGCGCGAGATGCTCGAGCGTCTCCCGGTCAATCCCGCCGTCCAGACGGGCATCCCCGCCGTCCTTCGCAGCGGCGTGTCCGAGCTCACCGCCGACGTCACGGAGGAGATGCTCCGCCAGGTCGCTCGCGGCCCCGAGCACCTCGCCGCGCTCGTCTCCGCCGGCGTGCGCAGCCACCTCGACGTCGCGCTGCGCGGCCACGGTGGGGTCATCGGAGTGCTCGGCCTGACGCACACGCAGCCGGGGCGCCGGTTCACCCCGGACGACGTGGCGCTCGCCGAGCAGGTGAGCGTGCGTGCCGGCCTTCTCCTCGAGCATGCGCGGCTCTTTGCCGAGGCCGGGCGCGCGCGCGTCGAGGCCGAAGCGGCGAGCCGCTCGAAGGACGCGTTCCTCGCGATGCTCGGTCACGAGCTGCGCAACCCGCTCGCGCCCATCACCACCGCCCTCGAGCTGATGAAGCTGCGCGGCGAGGGCTCCGAGGCCGAGCGCACCGTGATCGAGCGTCAGCTCGAGCACGTGGTGCGGCTCGTCGACGACCTGCTCGACGTCTCTCGCATCACGCAGGGGAAGGTCGAGCTTCGCCGGCGCTCCCTCGAGATCGCGTCCGTCGTCGAGCGCGCGGTCGAGACGGCGACAGCGCTGCTGCAGGCGCGCCGGCAACGCCTCGAGCTGGACGTCCCTCGGGACGGCCTGACGGTGAGCGGCGATCTCGCGCGGCTCACGCAGGTCTTCGCGAACCTCCTGAACAACGCGGCCAAGTACAGCCCGGAGGGCGCCGCCATCGCGGTACACGCTCGTGTCGACGGCGACGACGTCGTGGTCTCCGTGAAGGACGAGGGAGCGGGTATCGACGGGACGCTCCTCCCTCACGTCTTCGATCTGTTCGCCCAGGGCCCACAGACGCTCGAGCGCTCGAAGGGCGGCCTCGGCCTCGGCCTCGCCATCGTCCGGAGCCTCGTCGAGCTCCACGGCGGAACCGTCACCGCACGGAGCGAAGGGAGCGCAAAGGGGAGCACGTTCGTCGTTCGGCTGCCCCTCGTCAGCCGGGACACACCCCAGCCGCCATCACGTCGCACCGCCCAGCGCGCACGCCCGATCGTGCCTCGGAGGATCCTCGTCGTCGACGACAACGAGGACGCGGCCTGGCTGCTCGGGCAGCTCCTCGTGGTCCGTGGCCACGAGACGCGCGTCGAGCTCGATGCCCCGGCCGCGCTCCGCGCGCTCACCGAGTTTCGGCCCGAGGTGGCGCTCCTCGACATCGGCCTGCCGGGCGTGAGCGGGCACGACCTCGCGCGCAGCATCCGGCAGACCGCCGAGGGCGAGCATGTGTTGCTGGTCGCGGTCACGGGCTACGGTCAGGAGAGCGATCGGCGCGCCGCCATGGACGCAGGGTTCGACCACCACATCGTCAAGCCCGCAAGCCTCGAGCGCATCGACGCGATCCTCGAAGAGCTCGAGCGAAAACGAGATCCAGAGCGAGAGCGACAGTGACGCCGGCGCATGCTTCGGCGACGCCTCACTCCTTGAGGACGGTCACCGTGTCGCCTTCGATGGCGAGGGCCTGGATCGGGCCTTCGTAGACCTTCGACATGCCGACGTCGATGCGCCAGGCGAGCCCGTCGCACGCGGCGTTGATGCCGTTGCGCTGCACGGTGTGGCCCATCACCATGCGCTTGGCGCCGAGAAGGTGCAGCGTCTCGTCGAGCGTCACGCACTCCTCGCGACCGGGCGCTGCCGAGTACATGCGCGACCAGAGCGGGCCGTCCTCGCTGGTCAGCATGCGCGACGGCTCGCTCTTCTCGCCCAGGAGATACGCGCGGGCCTCGTCGTTGATGCGATCGATGCCGTATTTCACGTGCTTCGGGAGGATCGCGCCATGCACGAACATCGTGTCGCCGGAGCGATAGATGACCGGTCGCTTCGCGATCATGGTCGCGTACGGACCACCGGGCGCGAACGCTGCCGCACGCCCCCGGGACGGCGCGTCGACATGCTGGAGCGCCGCGGCGACGCCGTCGTTCTTCGGCTTCACGTCGGCGAACGTCGCGAATGCGCCGGGCGTGACGTACCGAAAATCGAAGCTCGCGTTCATGACCTCGTGGTTGCCGGCCATGGCCACCACCTCGCCGCCCGCCTTGGCGGCCTCGACCTTCAGCGCCTCGAAGAGATCGAGGATGGCGCGATCGCCGTCGCC
>JAYTZB010000979.1:0-2146 GCA_043742085.1 Polyangiaceae bacterium | reverse complement strand
GCGTCGACGTTCTTGAGCACCGTGACCGGCGACTCGTTGTAACGAAAGTTCGTGACGGGCGCGGTGATCTTGCCGTCCTCGATGAGATAGAGGCCGTCGCGCGTGAGCCCCGTGATCATCACGCTCTGCGGCTCGAGCATGCGGTTGTACCAGAAGCGCGTGACCAGCAACCCGCGCTTGGTGCCGCGCACCAGCTCGTCGACGCTCGCCGCCTGGGCGCGGGGGCCTTCGCCGGAGAGTCGATAGACGTGATGACGACCGGTCGGCGTGACGCCCTGCTTCGCTCCCCAGTAGCGCGAGACGTGGAGGTCCTTCACCTGCCCCTTCGCGATCCAGCGCTGCCGCTGCAGCGGCACGCCCTCGCCGTCGTAGGTGGCCGACGGCGTCTCGGGGTTGGCAGGATCGCTCTCCAGCGACACGAAGTCGGCGAAGAGCTTCTCGCCGGCCTTGCCCGTGAAGTACGAGCGGCCTTCGTCGGCGCTGCGGAGATCCATCTGGCCGACGAGGAACGCCATCATCTCCGCGACCGCTTGCGGCTCGAGGATCACCGTGTATTTACCGGCTGGAATCACCTGCGGCTTCGCCGAGCGCACCGCCTTGTCGATGGCGGTGCGCGCGAGGAGCGCGTCGTCGAGGTCGGTGGCGCGATGGGTCTCTCGACCTGCCCACCCGGAGCCGGTTCCGTCCGGCGTGCGCGCGGTCACCGTGTACTGCGCCTCGGTCTCGCGATGTCCGGCAAGGAGCCCCGTCGATGCGCGGAGCACGCGCTCGTACGCGTTGCGGTAGAAGAAGCCTGCAATCTGCACCTTTTCGCGATCGCCCGCGGCGATGGCGCGCGTGGCGACCGCGGCGCGATCGGTGGGGACCATGCCGTCGAGCTTCGCGTCGTGGGCGGGCGGCGCCGCCGCGTACGTCTGCGGTCCGAGGAGCGGCATGGTCTCGGGATCCTCGGGAGCGAGACGCGCCATCGCCACCGCGCGCTCCACCATGGCCTTCAGGCTTGCGGCGTCGGTCTGGTTCGTCGACGTCCAGGCCTGGCGCCTGCCGAACGCGACCGACACCGAGACCGAGACCTCGTCATACTCGCCGCTGGTGGTCATCTCGTTCTTCGCGAAGCGCACGTTCGCAGCCCGCGTTCGGTCGACGTCGGTGCGGATCTCCGCGCCCTTGGCGATGGTCCCCGCGATGCGCAGCACGCTCGCCGCCACCTCTCCGAGCATCTGCGTCGTGGTGATGGGTGACGTCATGCGTTGCCTCGCGCGTTCACGTTGAGGATGTCGATGCCGCGGAAGCGCGCGGGCGGACAGCCATGGCTCACCGCGTTCACCTGCTGCGGCTCCCCCTTTCCGTCCCAGAGCGTGCCGTGCATCTCCCAGCTCTTGGGGCCGCCGAGCATGTCGCACGAGCTCCAGAACTGCGGGGTGTTCGCCTGGTAGGCCACGTCACGCAGCGCCCTCGTGATCTTGCCTCCCTTCACCTCGTGGTACGTCTGCCCCGAGAACTGGAAGTTGAAGCGCTGGTGGTCGATCGACCAGGAGCCGTTGCCACTGATCAGCACGCCATCGTCGGTGGCGGCGACGATGTCGGCGAGCGTCCTCTCGCTTCGCGTGTCGGCGGCGAGCGACACGTTGGGCATGCGCTGGAAGGCGACGGTCTTGTGGTCCTGTGCGTACGACGTGCCGCGCGAGCTCTTCTCGCCGATCCACGCGGCCTGATCGCGCGTGGTCTGGTAAGCGACGAATCGCCCGTCTTTCACGAGGTCCCAGCGTTGGGTGGCGACGCCGTCGTCGTCCCATGCGCACGTCGCGAGCCCGCCGGGCGTGGTCTTGTCGGCGTAGAGCGTGACGATGTCCGATCCGTATTTCAGCTTGCCGAGCTTGTCGGTGGTGACGAACGAGGTGCCGGCGAAGTTCGCCTCGAGGCCGAGCGCGCGATCGAGCTCCGTGGGATGACCGACCGACTCGTGGATGGTGAGCCACAGGTTGCTCGGCGTGAGGATGAGGTCCTTCTTGCCGGCGGTGACCGACGGCGCGCGCAGCTTCTCGACCGCGTCCTCGGCGAGGCTGCGCGCGGAGGCCTTGAGGTTCGACTGCGTGACGTACTCCCAGCCCGCTTGCATGGGCGGCAGCTCGGCGGCGCGTGATTC
>JAYTZB010000978.1:0-8463 GCA_043742085.1 Polyangiaceae bacterium | reverse complement strand
GCCGGGGCGGCTGCGTCGAGGGCCAGCGGGACGCCGGGCAGCTCGCCGGGGGTTCGCACCACGCCGGCGACGAAGGCGCTCGGCGACGTCGTGGCGACGCGCGTGACACGCTGGATCTTCGCCCCGCGGATCTTGCTGGGCACGATGTCGACGCGCATCTGCAGCTCGGAGACGGCGTTGTCGGCTTCGAGTCCGCGGGCGAGGACGGGGCCGATGCCGCGCAGGATGATGTTGCCATCGCGCTCGACGAGATAAGCGCCCGACACTTCGGGGGAGCTCGTCTCGACGACCAGGCGATCTCCGGCGCGGAAGTGGTCGCGGTCGAGCGGGTAGTCACTGGCGCGACCTTCGACGAACACGCGCTGCGGGAGCTTCGGCTGGAAGGCGCGCACCGCGTCGATCACCTCGGAGTAGCGCTCGGGATCGGTGGCGTAGATCGCGACGGTCGGGAACGCGCACGACTTGTTGTCGCGAATGGTCCAGCGAGCGACGCGCAGCCACGTCGAGGGCAGGTTGTTCTCCTTGAACCAGTCGTCGTAGATGACGGCCACCTGCACGCCGGCGGTCAGCCGCACGAAATCCTCGCGTGACATCGCGGTGTCGAGCTTGAGGTGCTTCGCCTCGGCGACGGCCAGCGTCGCGAGGCCCACGAGATCGACGACGTCGCCGTTGTCGAGCCAGGCGACCGCGCCGATGTCGTTCACGGCCACGCGCTGGTTCGGGAACTGCGCCGCGAGGAAGCGTGCAGTCTGCATCTGCTGCTCGTAGATGTTGCGGCAGGCCTGGGGCGTGTTGTTGTTCGCGGCGATGGCGCGGCGCCAGACGGGTGCGGAGAGAATGACGATGCCGACGACGCCCGCGAGGACCCGGACCTTCTCGGCCCGTGCGATTCGCCATAGCTCCCGCGGCGAGGGGAGGAGACGCGCGAGCGTGGCGCCGATGACCGCCATGCCGGTGGCGAGCAGATACGACTCGTACCGGAAGAACCAACCGACGCTGGCGAGCTCGAGGTGGAGGATCACGGTGCCGAGCGTGACCAGCAGCGCGAGGACGTTGGCGGTCCAGAAGCCGTCGCGGCGAACGAGGTAGAACGCCAGCCCGGCGATGGCGACGGCGATGGCGAGCGCGTAGCTCTCGGTGCCGAAGCGATCGAGGAGATCGCCGCCGAAGAGGTCGAAGTAGGCCGAGACGTCGGTGAGATCGAAGTGCCGGCCCTTCAGGAGCACGGGTGTCGGCAAGAAGTGCGCGCCGTGCGCCTTCGAGTAGATGCCGAACAGGACGATGGGGAGAGCGCCGCCCAGCGCCACCAGCAACGCGGGCCGCAGGCGCCGTCGCGCGAGCGCGAGCGCCACCACGATCGCCACCGGGAACATGCCCTCGTAGCGCCAGAGCGTGGTCGCGCCCGCCCAGGCGGCGACGCCGAGGACGCGGCGGAGGGAGGCCCTCGCGTCGGGGCCGTCGTCGACGAGCCAGAGGATGGCGCTGGCGAGGAAGGCGATGTTCGCCGCGGCATGAGCGGTGTGCTCCATCCCGAGGATGACGAGCGTTGCCATGGGCGTGAGGACCATGACGGCGAGGCACACGAGCGTGCGGCTGACCACCGAGGCGCTCGGCGCGAGGCGGAGGACCAGGCGGTCGACGGCGAACAGCAGCGCGACGGCGAAGATGGCGTTGAGCGCGAGCGGCAGCCAGGCCTTGGCGCCCGCCAGCAGGATCGCGAACGCCAGCACGAAGGGCCAACCGATCGAGGACGACGCGGCGGTGAACTGGTGCGGGCTCACGCCATACACGCCGTGGAGCGCGAGCTGCTTGGCGAGCGCGAGGTGGATGAACGCGTCGTCGACTGGATACGAGACGACGCCCTCGGTGTGGTGGAGGGCCGCCTTGTACATGAGCGTCGCGTGTACGAAGAGCGCGAGCGACGCGACGAGCGGGGGAATCAGGCGCGAACGAATACCCATCATCGCTTTCCCTCGAGGTCCATCACGATGATGCCCGCCGCCTCGTGCAGGAGCACGCGAGTGTCTGCGAGCTTCGCGAGATTCTCCATCACGTCGAGCATATAGGGCGCGTAGATACGCCATATTTCCTCGGCACCGAACAGGTGCTCGAGCCACACCTGCTGCCGATACTGGTAGCGAGACCGCTCGGAACGAACGAACACCACGAAGCGAACTCCCTTCGTGCGAAGGTATTCGGCGACCGGCTCCGGACCCTGGAAACAGGGTATTCCGGGCCGGGGGCTGGCGGTTCCAGGCATGTCGAGATTCCATATCTCGTTGCGCGCGTAATCGAAGTAGTAAGGCTCATCGACCTGGACGAGGAGGCGCGCGCCCGCGGGCGTGGCCTCCTGCAGTCGGCGATAGACGGCTGCGACGGGCGGCTCGCTCTGCGCCGGGACCGAGCGTCTGAGCATCTCGCTCGTATCTCGCAGCCGCGCGCCCAGCATCTTCTGGATTCGAACGCCGTTCTGCATGGCGAGCAGGGGCGCCGAGAGCGCGAAGGTCATCAACGCGATCGGAGCTCCCCAGGCGAACGCGCTCGAGCGGCGGCGGTCCGCCGCGTTGGCAGCCACCGCATGCCACGTGAGCAGAGCGGACGCGGTCGCGAACCCGTAGTCGTAGCGGGCGAGATTGACGGCATCGGAGAGCGTGAAGGACTGTACCAGCAATACGATCGATACGAACGCGCCGAGCCACTGCGCGGCGAGCGGACGCCGCGCCGATTGCTCGCGGGTAGAGAGTCCGACCAGCATGATCAGCGGGAGCGTGGCGATGGGGTCGGGGTGCAGCCAGACGTCGGCGAAGAAGCGCACGAGATCGATGCGAGTCATGAGCTGACTCTGGAGGTGGACGCCCTCGCGGAACGTTCCGCGCATCACCGGGAAGAGGAACGTGTCGCTCGAGCGATAGAGCAGGACGAGCCATGGCACGATGAAGAGCCCGAGAAGCCCCGCACAGATGGCGCCCTCGAGGAGCACGGAGACCAGCGCGGTCTTGCGGAAGCGAAGCGCCGCAAACCCGTACGAGAAGAGGAGGACGAGGGCGACGGCCGCCTGGTAATTCTGCCGCAACGTGCACAGCGCGGCGCCGGTCAGCGCGAGGGGTACGAGACGGCGGACCGCCTCACGCGGTGGCGCGAACGTCGCATCCGGTAGGCGCTCGAGCGTCTGGAAGAACGCCAGGAAGAACGCGAGACCCGAGTAGTAGCTGGCGGAGTTGATGCTCGTGTTCGGCAGGGCGACGAGGAACGCGACGCCGACCAGCCGGGCGAGCAGTGGTGCCTTGCGTCTGTCGATCCGGTGCGAGGAAAGGAGACCGACCGCAAGCAGGAGGCACATGCTGCGGTCGAAGACGTTGAGGTGCGCAGGCGCAACGCGGACGAGGAGCGCGGCGTGATGGAGCGCTTGGCCGCCGAGCGTGCTCATGCGGCGGAAGCTGAACGGGTCGATCAGCGTTCCGCGTTCGAGCAGCTGCTTCGCGAACGGGTAGTAGACGAGGTCGTCGTCGAACGGGTTCGAGGAGACGTCGCTGGCGCCGCCCAGGTAGTGAATGCCGACCGCAGCTCCGAGGAAGACGATGACCGCCGCAACAGGTAGATGCAAGCGCGTGGCCCGCAGGCGCGCGGCCGCCTCGCGCGCGATCGCGGAGCGTGAGGCGAACCATCGACGGACGAGCAGCGCCGCTCCGGCCGCGAGCCACCCGAGCACGAGGACACGCGAGAGCCCCGACACCATCGCGCACACGCCGCCGACGAACGCGAACGCGCTCAGCCCCCAGACCGCGCGGAGCGCGAGACTCACGCGCTCATGCGGCCAGCACCGTCGCGCGATCTCCGAGCCCCAGCCCGCGGCACTGCCGAGGATGGCGAGGCTCCACGCGGTCGTCTTGAACAGCTCGTCCCGCGGGAACCCCGGCAGGAACGGCACCACGAAGCAGACTGCAAGGGCCGCGCTGCCCACTGCTGCGAGGGCGGTGCCGCCCCACGCGGCATAGCTCGACCTCGGCATTGGCGCGCGACTCATACACAACGGCCGACGCACGCGTCAACACGTCGGCGCCGGGTCCGGCAGGGGCCATCGAGCTGTGGTAGGGTTCGCGCATTCGCCCCGGAGTCGAAATGCCGCCTCTTGACCACTCTTCCTGGGTTTTTCACGCCCTTCGTGACGGTGCGAGCGTCCGAGCGGCGCTCGCCACCGAGGCCGATTCGGTGGTGAATTGCGCTCGGGTGGTCGTCGACTCGTTGCGTGCGGGCGGCAAGGTGCTGCTCTTCGGAAACGGCGGGAGCGCGGCCGACGCCCAGCACATCTCGGCCGAGCTCGTCGGTCGCTTCACCGTCGACCGCCCGCCGCTCGCGGCCATCGCGCTCACCGTGGACACCTCGGCGATCACCGCCATCGCGAATGACTACGGCTTCGAGCACGTCTTCGATCGACAGCTCCGCGCGCTCGGCAAGCCCGGCGACGTGGCCTTCGCCATCAGCACGAGCGGCAAGTCCGAGAGCATCCTCCGCGCGGTTCGCTCCGCGAAGGAGATCGGCATGAAGGTCATCGGCCTGACCGGCGGTGCGGGTCGCGCCTTCGCCGCCATGTGTGACGCCGCCGTGATCGTCCCGACCAACGAGACGGCGCGGATCCAGGAGCTCCACATCACCGTCGGCCATCTCATCTGCGCCATTGCAGAGGCCGAGCTTTGCAATATCGCGCCTCCACCGTTCGCGGTCCGCGCGGGTACGAAGGGCTGCTCGCTCGACGAGCTCGTCCCCATCCGAGAGCACTATCGCAAGCAAGGACGCTCCGTCGTGTGGACGAACGGCTGCTTCGACATCCTCCACGTGGGACACGTCGAGAGCCTCAAGGCGGCCCGCCGCCTCGGCGACGTCCTCGTCGTCGGCGTCAACGACGACGCCCACGTCCGGCGCGTGAAGGGCCCTGGCCGACCCATCCACGACCTCGCGCAGCGCATCGCCATCCTCAGCGCGCTCGAGGTCGTCGATCACGTGCTGCCGTTCTCCGAGGAGACGCCCTCCGAGGTACTGGGCAAGCTCAAGCCGGACGTCCATTGCAAGGGCGCCGACTACGCGCCGCCCCACGGCGCGCCGATCCCGGAAGCCGATGTCGTCCTCGCCTACGGGGGTCGCATCGAGTTCCTCCCGCTCGTCGACGGCTTCTCGACGACCTCCATCGCATCGCGCCTGTCGCCCTCCACCGGCTGAAATGCGACGGGCGGTCTTCCTCGATCGCGACGGCACGATCATCGAGGACGAGGGCTACCTCGCCGATGCGTCGCGTGTTCGCTTGCTCGCGGGTGCAGTGGATGCGCTGCACACGTTTCGCGAACGCGGCCTGCTGCTGGTGGTGATCAGCAACCAGTCGGGGATCGCGCGCGGCCTCATCACGCCCGTTCAGCACGAAGAGGTCCACGCGCGTGTGCAGGATGTCCTCGCCGTCGAAGGCCTCGCCCTCGACGGCGCCTATTACTGCCCGCACGGCCCCGATGACGGCTGCGCGTGCCGCAAGCCCAAGCCTGGGATGATCCAGCAAGCCGCGCGCGACCTCGAGATTGATCTCACGCGCTCGTTCATGGTCGGCGACAAGATGTCCGACGTCGCGGCAGGCCGTGCTGCCGGGTGCATGACCGCGCTCCTCGGCAACGGAAAGGACGCCGGCACGGCGAACGTCGGGCCGGGCGCCTTGCCTCATCATCGCGGCGACGACTGGCTCACCCTTCTCTTGTCGATGGAGACCTCTTGGAAAACCTGACCCACGCCGATGTCGCGAAGATGCTGGCCTCTTTCCGGGGAAAGCACGTCGTCGTCGTCGGTGACGTGATGCTGGACGAGTACGTACGCGGCGACGTCGCGCGGATATCTCCGGAGGCTCCGGTGCCGGTCGTCGATCTCACCGAGCGCGAGCTGATGCCGGGCGGAGCCGCAAATACCGCGGCGAACGTCGTCAGTCTCGGTGGCCGGTCCACGATCGTCGGCATCGTCGGCGCCGATGCTGCGGCCGACCAACTCCGCGTCGCCATGAAGAAGCGCGGCATCGGCACCGATGCCCTCGTGACCACCCCGGAGCGGCCGACGACGCACAAGCTTCGTGTCGTCGCGCGCACGCAGCAGATCGTGCGCGTCGACGTCGAGTCGCGCGACAAGCTCGCCGCCGATAGCGAAGCCAAGCTCGTCGCGCAGATCGAGGCATCGACCGCCGGCGCCGACGCGCTCGTCATCAGCGACTACGCGAAGGGGGTGGTGACGGACGGCGTCATCAAGGCCTGCATCGCCGCCGCGTCGGCCCGGGGCATCCCGGTGGTCGTCGATCCGAAGGCGCGTGACTTCGCGAAGTACGCGGGCGCCACCATCATCACGCCCAACGTGCTCGAGCTCGAGGTCGCCGCCGGCGTTCCGACCCACAACCGAAACGCGGAGATCGTGGAAGCCGGCACGCGCCTTCTCGAGAGCGTTCGGGGCGCGGCCATCCTCGTCACGCGCGGCGCCGCCGGTATGACATTGCTGTCACCCGCGGGTGAACCGTTGCACCTTCCTACCGTCGCAAGAGCGGTCTTCGACGTGACCGGTGCCGGCGATACCGTCGTCGGCACGCTCACGCTGGCGCTCGCCGCGCGCGTACCGGTGCGCCATGCGTTGATCCTCGCGAGCCACGCCGCCAGCATCGCGGTCGGACGTCCTGGGACCGTCGCGGTCACCGACGAAGAGCTGCTCGTATCGTTCGCGGAGCCCTAGCTCAGCAGGCCTAAAACAAGGCCCGGAACGTGCTATTGAGGCGTTCATGGCGGAGCGTTACATCGTCACGGGAGCCGCGGGATTCATCGGCGCCCGCGTCGTCGAGGCCGTGCGCAAGCGCGGCGCGGACGTGATCTCGGTCGACGCGAAGTCGGACGCGATAGGCGGCGGCAAGAACGTCTTCGACACCCGTCCCGAGCACCGCGGCATCGACTTCGGCACGACGCTCGACATCGACGAGCTCGCGCCGTTCTTGGCGGGAGTGGACCCGAAGGACCTCACGGCGATCATCCATCTCGGCGCATGCAGCGACACCATGGAGCTCGACGAGTCGGTCCACGAACGCCTCAACGTCGCCTACTCGAAGATGCTCTGGTCGTGGTGCTCGCGCAATCGCGTCCCGCTCGTGTACGCGAGCAGCGCCGCGACGTACGGCGACGGCGCGTCCGGCTACGAGGACGACGAGTCGAAGCTCGCCTCCCTCGAGCCGCTGAATCCGTACGGGCGCTCCAAGCTGGCGTTCGACGTCTGGGCGCTCGAGCGGGAGAAGGCCGGCGAGTCGCCGCCCTCGTGGGCGGGCTTCAAGTTCTTCAACGTCTACGGCTTCGGTGAGCGTCACAAGGGACGCATGGCCAGCGTCATCCTCCACTCCGCCGATCAGATCCAGAAGGCCGGTGTCGTGAAGCTCTTCAGGAGCCACAAGGCCGGCTACGGGGACGGCGAACAGAAGCGCGACTTCGTCTACGTCGACGACGTGGTGGGTGTCTGCCTCTTCGCGGCAAGCGGCGCGGTGAAACGGGGAATCTACAACCTGGGCACCGGTCACGCGCGGACCTTCGCGGATCTCGCACGCGCCACGTTCGCTGCGTTCGGCAAGGCGCCGAACATCGAGTTCATCGACATGCCCGAGGCGCTGCGCGAGCGTTACCAGTACTTCACGGAGGCCAAGATGGATCGGCTGCGCGCCGCCGGTTACGACAGGCCGTTCACGTCCCTCGAGGACGGCGCCGCACGCTACGTGGAACGCCTGCTCGCGCATTCGGGCGGAGCAGCGCCGAAGTGAAGACCGGCACCAAATTCCTGATCGATCGGACGATCGCGGTGCCGCTGGCGTGGGCGACGAACCTCGCCGCACGGACCGCTGGGCAGATCCTTCGGCGCGATCATCATGTCCTCGCCGGCGAGGTGCACGTCATTGCCGTCGCGAAGCTCCTCGGCATGGGCAGCATCATCCAGGCGACGCCCATGCTCCATGATCTGCGCCGGAGCTTTCCGGATGCGAAGATCGTGCTGCTGACGACCAGGGCGAACCGTGGACTGATCGAGCGCCTCGGGATGATCGACGAGGGGATCTACATCGACGATGCCGATCCCACGGTCCTCGCGACGACGACCGCGCAGGCGGTCGCGAAGTTGCTCGCGTTGAAGGTCGACCTCTACTTCGACCTCGAGGTGTACTCCGCCGGTGCGTCGGTGCTCTCGGTACTGTCCGGTGCTCGCAATCGCGTGGGTTTCTATCGAGGCTCGGCTCGATTCAAGAAGGGAATCTACACGCATCTCACGGTCTTCAATCCGCGCGCGCCGATCTCGGCCATCTATCGGCAGCTCCATCTGTCGGTCGGCGGAAAGAGCGCTGGCCCGCCGACCTACGGGCCGATCCTCGTGCGCAAGTCAGATGAAGAGAGCCTCGCGAAGCATGCACTCGGGCTCGAGCCTCGCTAC
>JAYTZB010000977.1:0-1728 GCA_043742085.1 Polyangiaceae bacterium | reverse complement strand
ATGGTCACGCTTCGCAAGGCGAAGATGTGGGAGTTCCTCGATCGCTTCATCTCGATCGCGCTCCCCCGCATGCGTGACTTCCGCGGTGTGTCGCGCCGGGCCTTCGACGGCCAGGGCAACTACACGCTCGGTCTCAAGGAGCAGATCATCTTCCCCGAGATCGACTACGACCGCATCGACGTCATCAAGGGGCTCAACGTCTCCTTCGTGACGACCGCGAACACCGACGAAGAGGGCCGCGCCCTCCTCCAGCACATGGGCATGCCCTTCCGGGCGACGTGACCTGAACCCCGGATCTAAGGAAAATTACGATGGCGCGTGCCTGTCAGTTTGCGAAGCTCAATCGAGCACCCAAGTTCCCCGTTCGTCACGTCAACCGCTGCAAGGTGTGTGGACGCGGCCGAGCGTATTACCGCAAGTTCGAGCTGTGCCGCATCTGTCTGCGGCTCTACTCCCTCCGCGGCGAAATCCCCGGCGTGATCAAGGCGAGCTGGTGATCCCATGATGACCGATCCCATTTCCGACATGCTTGCGCGCATCCGTAACGGTGCGCTGGCTCGCCACGACCGCGTGGAGATGCCCCACTCGACCCTCAAGTTTGCCGTCGCGAACGTCCTGAAGTCGGAAGGCTTCATCGACGACGTGCGCGAGAGCGAAGGCGGCGAAGGCCCCCGCACTCTCACGCTCGTCCTCCGCTACGGCAAGAGCACGCGCCACGACAAGGACTCCGCGATCGACGGCGTCCGTCGCGTCTCGGCTCCCGGCCGTCGCGTCTACGTTCGCTTCGACCGCATCCCGCGCGTCCGCAGCGGCATGGGCATCTCGATCCTGTCGACGAGCCGCGGCGTCATGGCTGATCGCACCGCACGCGAGCAGCGCGTCGGCGGCGAGCTCCTCTGCGAGGTCTGGTGATCCCATGAGCTCTCAACTCCACAACACCGAGCAGCTCGGCGCCGACGGGTCGCCGATCTCTCTTCGTCCCGAGCAGATGCGTCAGTCGCGCGTCGGCAAGCGCCCCGTGGTGCTTCCGAAGGGCGTCACGCTGACCGTCGCGAACGGCAAGATCGACGTGAAGGGCCCGAAGGGGACCCTCTCGCGCCCGCTCACGCCGAACGTGAAGGTGAAGGTCGAAGGCACCGACATCCTCGTCTTCCCGACCGTCACCGGCCGCGACGGCGCACGCTTCCAGGGCCTCGCGCGCTCGATCATCAATGGGATGATCACCGGCGCCGCCACCGGCTACGTGAAGACGCTCCAGCTGGTCGGCACGGGTTACCGCGCCGAGGTGAAGGGCAAGATCCTCAACCTCTCGCTCGGCTTCTCGCACCCGGTGAACTTTCCGATTCCGGAAGGCATCACCGTGCAGATCCCCGGCGACTCCAAGGGCACCCTCATCGTCCTGTCGGGCGCCGACAAGTCGGTGATGGGCCAGACCGCTGCCAAGATCCGCGGGTTCCGCCCGCCGGAGCCTTACGGGGGCAAGGGCGTTCGCTACCAGGGCGAGAAGGTTCGCGAGAAGGCCGGCAAGGCCGGCAAGGGCGGGAAGTAGCCGGCGAGCGTCTCCCAGGAGAGTCCGTCCGCGCATTCGCGGTGAGACGCTCGACGTACTTCACGCGCACCAGAGTCGATTTCAAGTTAGGCGATACCTCGCGGTTGTGTACGGGCGCTGCGGGAAACCCCGAAGGACAGACGAATCATGGCTATGCAAATCGTAGGACGCGAGCGGAG
>JAYTZB010000976.1:0-1979 GCA_043742085.1 Polyangiaceae bacterium | reverse complement strand
GTGCCGTTCGCGCGGCAGCCCGTGCATTGCGCGCCCGCGTTCACGGAGCAATAGGCGCCGACGCAACACTCGCTGTTGCTGAACGGATTGCACGCTCCGTTCGTCTGGCACTGGTCGTTGCACTTTCGATCGGTCGTGCAGGCGTTGCTGCAGCAGGTGGCTGCGGCGGTGCAGCCGCCGCCGTTCGGGGTCTTCGTGCACGCGGGCGCAGCGTCGACGCCCGCTTCCGCCGTCGAGCCGCCGTCGCCGGTGGTGCCCGACGAACCGCCGTCCGCGCCCGGTGTTCCGCCGCTGCTTCCGGGCAGCTTGCTGCCGCTGCTCGAGCCTGCGTTCGCGTCGGTCCCATCGTCCGCGGTGGCCGTCCCATCGCCGAGGTTGGCGATCGCCGCGCAACCGACGATGGCCAGCGCCGCGCTCGAAGCCACGATGCGCGCGAGCCAGCCCATCCGTCGAGCGTAGCGTGAACGGCACGCACCGCTCGACTTCGAGAGCGCGCACGTTTTCCCACATACGCGCGGCGGCGCGGGCTCGCGCGTGACGTGACCGCACGGGATTGCTAGCGTCCGCGCCGATGCGTCGCGCCCGCCGGCTCCTTCCGGTTCCTTTGCTTCTCCTTCTCCTTCTTCTTCTCGTGACCGCGGGCTGCGCCAAATCCAAGCCCAACGAGAGCCCCGCGCCCGCGGCGGACCCGAGCGCCAGCGCCAGCGCCGGCGCCACGAGCGCGAACGCTCCCCCACGCACGCCGGCCCCGCTCCTCTGCAGCGACGGCCTCCATCGACGTGGCGATCACTGGAAGGTCGACTGCAACCCGTGCCGCTGCGCCGCCGACGGAGACATCGTGTGCGCGCACTTTCCGTGCGCCTCCGCCGTCCCCACCGCCGCCGGCCCGCGAGACGCCGCCGCGCCGTGAGCAGGGCGATCGACGCCGTGGCCTTGACCGCCACGGCGGTGGGGCCTAACCGGAGGACGTGAAGTCGACCGCGCTCCGAGCGAGGCTCCTCGCGCTCGGGCTCGCGGCGCTGCTGTCGTGCGCAGCGTCGATCGGGTGCCATCGCGATACGGCGAGCGAGACGCTGCCTGGCGTCCGGCTCGGCATGGCCCCACGCGATGTTCGCGACCGCTTCGACGGCGGCGGCGAAGGCTCCTGGCAGACGAAGGTCGGCGGCGGCGCGGGCGCCTCCGACGACACCGTCGTGGAGTGGAACGCGACCGGCGAGCGCAGCCGGGTCGCCCACGCCCGCTTCGAGTTCCATCTCGGCATGCTCGTCGCGGTGCGCGCCCATCTCCGTGAAGGCGATGTCAAGGGCGAAGCCCGGGTCGAAGCCACCCCCAAGACCGTGACCGTGGTGACGCCGAGCGCCGATGGGACCGACGTGACCTTGCTCGCGCGCGACTGTCCGACGCACCACGAAGAAGCCGAGTCGTTGGCTGCGAAGGCCCGCTGAAGCGCCCGGGACGGGAGCGCGCCGCGCGGCCGCGCGGCTGAGCGCAAAACTTTCGCAGTGATTCCGTGAAACCGGGACTTGTACCGGCGGACGCCCCTCCTCTATAAGAGCCGCGCCGCCGCCCCTTTTTTCCAAGGCGGTAACGACTTTCCGGCTGCCGCAGCCGTCGTAACGCGCCGCTCACCAAGCGACGTGTTCTACGCGGTTTGCGTCTCGGAACCGCTGACCTCGCCGAGCCCGCCGAGTCCGCAGACCCAAGACCGCCATGCAGATCTTTCCCCGGTCGCTCAACAAACTCCCGCTGATCCTCGGCGCCGTAGGCACCATCCTGCCGGCGCTGCTCATCGGCGCGATTTGGTACTACCTCACGCCGAAGAACTTCCAGGTCGGCTATGCCCCGACGCAGCCCGTGCCTTATTCGCACCGGTTGCACGCCGGGCAGATGGGCATGGACTGCCGCTACTGCCACGCCAACGTGGAAGTCAGCGCCAAGGCCATGATCCCGCCCACGCAGGTCTGCATGGGCTGCCACTC
>JAYTZB010000975.1:0-2109 GCA_043742085.1 Polyangiaceae bacterium | reverse complement strand
TTTCCGCAGCTTCTGCGACACCTCTATCGGATTTGTTCCTTCTCGGCCTTCGACCAGCACGAGCGCTTCGCGGGTCGTGGCGCCCATCCGCGGCTCCTCGGCAAACGTGATCTTGCCAGCGGGACACGCCTCGACGCACTCCGCGCAGAACACGCATTTGCCGAGGTCGAGCCGGAACGGATCGAGGGTGATGGCTCCCGTAGGGCACGCGCTCGCGCAGGCGTCGCATCCCTCCTCGCACGGCGCCGGCGCGATGCGCGGCCGACCACGAAAGCCACGGGGTTCCGCCTTGCGCAGGTCGGTTATGTACTGAGTGCCCTGCGAAGCGCGCACGCGCAGCGATTCGAACATCAGAGATCATTTCCGCAGTACGAGAGATCGAAGCTCTTGTTGCAGATCGGGAAATCCGAGATCTCGTTGTCTCGGACCGCGAGCGCAACACCCATCCAGTTACGGAACGATGGATCCTGTACCTTGTAGTGGACGAGCGAGCCGTCGCTGCCGGTCTCCAGGACGTGCACCACCTCGCCCCTCCAACCTTCGATCGTCCCGATGGCGAGCTGTCGCGGGGCGAGCGGCCCGATCTTGCCGCGCGTTGGCTCCCAGCGCGGGTGCGACTCCGTGGCGGCGGCAATCCAGACGAGCGAGCGGCTGATCTCGTCCATCCGGAGGCGCGCGCGCGCCCAGCAGTCCCCGCTCGTCTCGACCGAGGGCTCGATCGGGTGCTCGCGGTAGATGCCTCCGGCCACCGGCCGCAGGTCGCGCGCGATACCGGAGGCGCGAGCCGCCATCCCCACGAGACCGACCTCCTTGGCGAGCTCGCCAGTCACGGTACCCACCCCCTGCAACCGGTGCCGGACGGTCCCCGCCGCGATGAAGCACTCATTGATGATCGCGACGTCTTCGCTGAGGAGCGCAATGTTGCTACGTAGCTCGGCGAGGGTGAACAGCGCTTCGGCAACATCTCGCAGGCCAGTCGGTCGTCCCTCGAGCCTCGTGCCTGATCCTGCCGGCCGTATTGCGCCACGGCCGAACCGGCTGCCGCAGAGACGCATCGAGGTGTTGATCGCGGTCGTGCGGAGTCGACCGTACGTCGCGGCCCCTTGCAGAAAGCCGATGTCTCCCGACATGCCGCCGAGTCCGCCGAGATGCATGGCGATCCGCTCGAGCTCCAACATCACGCCGCGTGCCGCCTCGATCTCGAGACCAACCTCGACGCGCGCGAGCGCTTCGATCGCCGCGCAGTACGCCCACGTATGGCCGACGCTCGTGTCGCCCGCGATCGTCTCGACGAGCGGCGCGAGCTGGCGTGGATCGCGCGCGAGCAGGAGCGCCTCGACCCCGCGGTGCTGGTAGCCGAGGTGGATCTCGAGGTGGTGCACCCGTTCGCCGAGGCACATGAAGCGGAAGCTCCCTGGCTCGATGACGCCGGCATGGATGGGACCGACGGCGACCTCGTGCACTTCCTTCCCCTTGATCTCGTGGAAGGCGTACGCGTCGCGCCCGGCTGCGCGGGTGTGCTCGAAGCGGACTGGCTTGAGCCACGGGTGACCGGCGATACGGACGCCGTGTTGCTCGTGGAGCTCGCGCTCGAAGCAGTGCATCGCGGCAAACTCCGCGGTCAGCGCGTGATAACCGACGTAAGGGTCGAGGACAGTGCGCAGGACCGTCCGGCGGGCCCCGGAGTCCTCGACGACCGCCGTCACCACGACCGCGGCGGTCCCGGCGTCGGCGGGACGCCCGTACATGATCAATGGGCGCGCGCCCTGGCGGAGCGCGCTCTCGAGCCCCTCGCGCCAAGCGTGCGAGTCGAGAATCGTCAGCTCGTCGGCCGATACGACCCAGGCGTTCGCCGACCTCATTCTGCCCCCAGCGAGGCCGCGACCTCGCGGAAGAGGGAGTTCACCGCGGCTGGCATGTAGATCCCCATCGCCAGGAGCGCGACGAGGAAGGCGAGCTTCGGCGCCGCCGCCACGAAGCTCTGACGGGGCCAGTGCACCTCTTTCTTCGGCTCGCCCCAGATCATCGGGAAAATCGTTCGACCGGTGGCGACGAAAGAGAGCGCGATGAGCGTGCAGAAGACGACGAACACGGTGATCTGCTTCGCCC
>JAYTZB010000974.1:0-3810 GCA_043742085.1 Polyangiaceae bacterium | reverse complement strand
CCCGCCATCGTGTCGCTCGGCATGCCGAGACACTCGGCCGTGAGGGCCATGCGGACGTCGGTGTTGCCGAGCGGCGCGGGAAGGCGGCTCGTGAGATCGAGTGTCGTGGGACCGTCTGGCAGCCCATCGACGCCCGCGTTGTTCGCGCGGTAGAGACGAACACGAACCCGCAGATCTCCTGCGCCAGCCGGCTTCGCGATACCGAAGGAGAAGGGCCAAGCCAACGGATCGATCGGCACCCCGAGCTGCCGGCGGCAATCGCCGCAGGCGAGGTCTCCGTTGCTGTCCAGAACCTCGACGAGCGCGCGATCGACGAGCTGCGGGACCGGCGCATCCGTCGTGATCCAGACCGTCCACTGGTCCCTCGCCGAGGCGCTTCCCCCGCACGCGAGCATGCTGCTCGCGGCGAGCGCGGCCCCCCGGATCACCGAGCGTCGTCGTAGACGCATCGAAATCCTACGGTGTTGGAGGGCATGATGGCCGTGCGACGGAATGCGCTGGCCGCGAGGAAGGACCCCGAGGCCCAGTCGCCGCCCCTGGAGAAGCTACCGTCGGGAACCCCCATCGCAGTGCACTTCGGGTCGGTCGCGACGCCCGGGCCTGTCCAGCAACGATCGCTCAGCGCGATCCCCTGGTCAGCGGTCGCTTCGGAGAGATTGCCGCCGAGATCGAAGACGCCGTCGCGCGAGACGTCGGCAATGCCACCGCACGCAGCGGCGTCGGCGTGCGTCATCACGGGGTCGACGCCGCTGCCGGCACATTCGGCAGAGGCGTTGATCGTCGTGCGGCCGACGCTCGCGGCGCAGCACCTCACACCTTCATCGCCCCAGGGGAACCGTCGGGCCAGCCCGCGCCCCCGCGCTGCGTATTCCCATTCTGCTTCGCTCGGCAATCGTCCGCCCAACGCGGCGCAGGCCCGCGCGGCGCCGACGTGGGAGATACAGTTCAACGGAAGCCGTTCGCTGTTTCCCGATGGCGCGTCGAGCCACGTGCAGTCCTTGCGCAGGCTATCGCTCGGAGTCTTCTTCTCCGGCACCTCCTGCACCTTCTTGTTCGCGAGGAGCGCTCGGTAACGACCGACGGTGAGCTCGGTGACGTCCATGTGGAACGGCGAGAGGTGGACCGGGCGTGGCGGTGACATCCCGCTCGACTCGATGAGCCCCTCGAGGCGGTCGTCGCCGAGAACACCGAGCCCGCCCGGAATGCATGTCGCGCCTTCGGGAGAATCGGACCCGCAGGCCGCTTCGGTGACGAGCGAGGACGTCCCAGCGAGCGACGCACCGCTCGGTACCGCGGAGACGCCGTCAGCTGGTGCGCCGGCGCGCCGCGCGTCGTCGATGCACGTCAGCAGCGGGGCATCGAACGATGGAGGCGCACCGAGGCATGCCGCCGACAACACGACGGTTGCCGTTTGCACGGACGACGACGGCAAGGCGAGCTCGACGAGACGATCGATGGTGAGGCTCGAGGGCGGCTCGACCGTCGTCGAGCCCGCGAGCGTGCCACGATGGGAGAGCGCCGCGCGGAACGCCCTGATGCGCAAGCGCACTACCGCCTTACCCCCAGCCTCGCTCACGACTCCGAACGAGAGAGGCCAGTCGCGCGCGTCGGGCACGCTGAAGTCGCGAAAGTCGATGACGTCGCGATCGTCGCGAACGATGTCGACGCGTACCGTATCGATGGCGGCGACCGCGGAGAGCTGACGGGAAACCGCAATCTGTCCAACGACCGGAGCATCGGTGTCGACGAACACGAGGAGTTGAGGACGTGGCGCCGACGCCGTCGTGCATCCCGTGAACGCCACGATCCCCGCGAAAAACAGGCCTACCGCGGTGCCTGTCCGTGGATGCGTCGCACGACACGGCATCGAGCCGAAGCTAGCACGGACATCCGAGTTTGAGATAGACAGGTAGCGATGACGGCGGCGCGCTGGATCGTCGCGATGGTGGTCGCGAGCCTGACTTGCGGCGTGGCGTTGACGGCATGCCGCGATGCGGCTCCGAGTGCCGGCGCAACCGAGGAGGGTGGCATCGCCCCGGTGGTGCTCGGTGACGGGGCCTGGGGCGCGAGCGACTGCGCAAGCTGCACGTTCGACGCATGCCGGGGCGAGCGGACTACCTGCCAGGCTGAACCGGGCTGCGCGCGCAACCTCGACTGCATCGAGGCGTGCACTCTCACGGCCGATGGCGATCCCGATGCTGCCTGCGTGAGCGCTTGTCCGGTTACCAGCGCGAGCGCCTCGGAGGATGCACGGCTCGCACTCGAGCATTGCAGGACGATCGGCGCCGCCACTGCATGCGCGAGTTGCGCTGCCGCGCGGGCTCGCCGGCATACCAATCCCTTGCTCACCACGTACTGCGCCGACGGCGCGTACGATGCGAGCCCCGACGACACTCCGAGCCAGACGGCGTGCGCAACCTGCAGCTCCAAGAAGTGTTGCGCGCCTCACGAGGCCTGCGTCGCCGATCCCGGATGCTTCGCGTATCAGCGATGCATCGGCGCCTGTGGCAACACCAAGAGCCCATGCGCCACGGCTTGCGAGATGCAGTACGACACTTCCCTCGGCCACTTCTGGGGGCTGTACGCCTGCAACGGTGTCCTTTGCAACGCGGAGTGCGGGTTCGCAGGCGTGGTGAATCAGTGTCTCGCTTGCATCTACGAGAGCTGCGGAGACGAGCAGACCGCCTGCCAGGCCGACCACGACTGCAAGCTTCTCTCCAATTGCATCGACGCCTGCGGAGCAGTCGCCGATTGCCAGGCCGGCTGCCGTGCAAAGTTCTCGCCGGGCGCCTCGGGCCTCCTCGCGGATCTCCTGGTGTGTGGCGGGCAACGCTGTCCGTCGTGCCGCTGACGTGGCATCGCGACGCGCGAAGGTAGGTCAGCGCATACGAACGACGACGCGGTCGGGCCGTGCCTCGTTGTCGAGCATGATCGAGTCGGGCTTCGCGCCGCGGCGATCGAGCTCCGCGACCACGCGCAGCGCCTGTTCCAGCTTGCGGCGGTAGGGTGGCGCGCCCATGTGCAAGGCGACCGCGCTCTTGCCGATCACGAGGGTCATCTCGCCGTTGGGCTCGACGTGCACCTCCTCGAGCGGAGAGCGTGTCGCGAGCGGCGTGTGCTCGTAGTCGGCGGCGAGATCGAGCGCGCGTCGCACGGTGCGCGTCGCGCCTTCGCGGTCGTCCATGAGGTGCTGGAGGACCACGCCGGTGACGATCGGAAGATCCGTGGGATCGCCTGTTTCCAGGCGCTTGATGATCGCACCCTCGCGCGTGACCACGTAGGTCTCGCCGCCGGCTGCCTTCGCGCTGCCATCGTTGGTGGCGACGATGCCGCCGGCCTCGCGCTCGACGACGCGGAGGAAGATCGTACCCGGCAGCTGGCGCGCGAGAGTCGCCTCGCTGACCCAGGGGTCGGCAATGAGCCGCGCGCGGGCGCGATCGAGATCGGTGCCGAAGACGTTCTGGCCCTTGGCGATGCCCGCGATCGACGCGAGCTCGTCGGGCGAGCGACGCTTCGCGCCGGTGGTGACGATCTCGCTGACCGCGAAGCGCGGGCTCGTCTTCACGTACTGACGCGCGCCCCACGCCACGGTCCCGCCGATGCCCACCACCATGACGAACCCGATCACGCCGCGCGCGATGCGCGTCGCGTTCGACTCGCCGCGCGGCGCGGCCTTCACCGGGATGGCGACGGGCGGCTCGCTCGGCATCTGGGCAGCGTTGCCGCCGTTGCGCTTGCTCGGCGGTGCGCTCTTCTTGCGCGTGTTGCCGCTGCGCGGGGGAGGAGGCGTCGAAGAAGCCATGCTCATGG
>JAYTZB010000973.1:0-2725 GCA_043742085.1 Polyangiaceae bacterium | reverse complement strand
GACCGCCGCAGATCACCGTGCGCGATGGCACCCGCCGCCTTCGCGGGCGGCTGCACATCCATGGTCTCGGGGTACGTGCGCGCCGCGCCGATGCCCTTCGCCTTCAAGGCGTCGACGACGTCCTGGCCGCGCTTGCCCTCGATGGTGAGGACGCTCAGGTAGCCGTTCTCGACGATGCCGGTGGCGGCATTCGCGGGGCCGTAGACCCTGATGGTCTTGCCGAGCTTCGCGTCGCCGGTGATGCGCTCGCGGTACCACGCCGTGGCGGTACGACGCGACTCGAGGATCTCCGGGACATGCTCGAGCATGCGCAACAGGAAGGCCGCCTGGAGACCGCCCATGCGGGAATTCCAGCCGACGTGCGCGTACGAATAGTGGTCGGAGCGACCGTGGTTGCAGATGGAGCGGAGGAAGGTCTCGTGCTCCTTCGACTGCATGGTGATGGCGCCGCCATCCATCGCGCCGCCCACCACCTTCGCCGGATAGAACGAGAGCGTGGCGATGTCGGCGTCGGCCAGGACCGGCCTGCCGAATGCCTCGACGCCGAAGCACTGCGCTCCGTCCTCGACGATGACGATGTCGCGTTCCTTGCAGAATGCACGAATCTCGAGGAGCCGGGTCGACGTCCAGCCGAAGAGGTGCACGAGCATCAGCACCTCGAAGCGATGCGCGTCGTGCGCGGCACGGAGCTCGTCGAGGCTGATGTGGAGGTCGTCGGGATCGATGTCCACGAGGACCGGCACGGCGCCGAGCTGCGCCACGGCCTCGAAGGTCGCCCAGAACGTCAGGTTCGGCAGCGCCACCTTCATGCCGCGCTTCACGCCGACCGCCTGGAGCGCGACGAGCAGCGCGTCGGTGCCGTTGGCGCACGCGACGACGTGCGGAACGGCAAGCAGCGACGCGAGCTTCTTCTCGACGGCCGCCACGCGCGGCCCTCCGACGAACTCGGTGTTGTCGAGGCACGCGGTCCAGTCCTCGAGCACTTCCTTCCGGAAGCGCGGCACGAGGCGCTTCAAGTCGATGAAGGGAATGGGACCTGTGGCCAGCATGAAACGGCCCTTCTTATAGTGCCATTGGCAAGGCGTTGCCAGCCTTGCCGCGCGCTGCAATCCGCGAAGAAATCTCGCAGATCTGCGCGTTGCCGGCACTATGCTCCGCGCCCCTGCCATGGCGAAGCCAAACCGCGCCAAGAGCATCGGCATCTTCGTCGCGAAGGTCGCGGTGGCGGCGACGCTCATCACCTGGCTCGTTCGCTCGGGCGTCCTCCGCTTCGGCGCGCTCTCGATCTTCCTGGAGCGACCGCTCCTCCTCGTCGCCGACCTCGCGCTGTTCGCGTTCGCGCTGTTCACCGGCACGATGCGCTGGAGGGTCTTGCTCGGGCTCGCCGGCGCTCACGTGCCCTTCTGGCGGGCGATCCAGCTCCAGCTGACGGCGCTGTTCTTCAACACCGTCGTGCCCGGCAACGTCGGCGGCGACGTCGTCAAGGCGCTCTACGTCGCGCGCGACGAGGACCCGTCGAAGCGCACCACCATCCTGCTCATCGTGTTCGTGGAGCGGCTCGTCGGCCTCGGTGCGCTGGTGCTCGTCGCGAGCATGGTGGCGATCGTCAAGGGCCCGCTGCTCTGGCAGAACCCGCAGCTCCGGCAGCTCGCCATGGCCGTCGCGTTCCTCGGCGTCTGCACGCTGGTGGGCCCCGCGCTGTTCGTCGTCGCGATGCGACGCGCCGGCGATCGCCTGGAGACGTACACCACCGGGACCACGGTGATCGCGAAGCTGGCGAACCGTCTGGTGGCGGCCGCGCGCCTCCTCTCGGCTGGTCCGAGGAGCCTGCTCCTCGCGCTGGGGTACTCGATGCTCGCGCACGCAGCGACCATCGCGTTCTTCACGCTGCTCACGCGCGCGCTGCTCTCGGAGGAGGTGCCGTTCTCGTCCGTCGCCACCGTCTATCCGCTGGGCATCCTCACGATGATCCTTCCCATCTCGCCCGCCGGGCTCGGTGTCGGGCACGTGGCCTTCGATCGGCTGTTCACCATGATCGGCCTGCACGACGGCGCGACGGTGTTCAACGTCTACCTCATCGGCATCCTCGCGCCGTGCCTCACCGGCGTGTTCCCGTACCTCGCGTTGCGCCGCCGCGGTGAGCTTCCCGCGCAAGCGGAGCAACCGGAGGAGCCCGAGCCGGTGGTACGGTAACGGGCACCGCCGTGCGGAGCTCGCCGCGTTTCGCCTCTGTCGTGGTCGTCCTGTGCGGCGTGCTCGCGCTCGGAGCTCTCGTGCACCGGCTTCGCTTCTCCGCCGACCTCTCCGACGAGGCGTTCTCGATCGCGCTCCCCTACCGCTTCGCGCTCGGTGATCGCCCCTTCATCGACGAGGTCAGCACCGCGCAGACGGCGGGCGTCCTGCTGCTGCCGTTCGTCTGGCTCTTCGTGAAGCTGACCGGCGGCTCGGCGGGCATCGTCCTGTTCGTTCGCTTCGTCCACCTCTTCATCAAGGCCATCGCCGCGATGGCCGTCCACTCCGCGGTGCGCGGTTGGATGTCGGCGCCTTCGGCGCTCGCCGTGTCGCTGGTGCCGTTCGCCTTCGTGCCTCATTCGATCCCGAACGTCGGCTACAACATGCTCGGGATGACGCTCCTCGTCATCGGCGGCTTCACGTCGGCGAGCGGCATCGCGGTCGTCGAGCCGAAGACGCGCGCGAACCGCCTGGCGCTCGCGGGCTTCGCCTA
>JAYTZB010000972.1:0-2884 GCA_043742085.1 Polyangiaceae bacterium | reverse complement strand
AGCAGCCCCACCCCCCAGCACGCGGCGACCACCCGGAAGGTGGCCGCGAAGAACCTCCAGCGGATGGGATACCGCCGGATCGTCCAGCTCCTCGTCTATCTCGTCATCATCCCGACGGTCCTGCTGCTCTCGATCGGCATCATCCAGATGTTCGTCGAGTCGCGGATCAACCTCCTCTTCGGGATCCTCTCGGTGAGCTTCGTCTCGGTGGTCGTCACGGGCGTGGTCCTGGTGCTCGTCTTCATCCGTCGCGAGGCGAACCTCTCGGAGCTCCAGGCGGACTTCGTCTCGAAGGTCAGCCACGAGCTACGCACGCCGCTCACTGCGATCCGGCTCTTCGCCGAGACCATCGAGCGCTCCGGTGACGATGCCGACGTGCGCAAGCAGTGCACGACGCTGCTCGTCACCGAGTCGGAGCGCCTGTCGCGCCTCATCGAGCGGCTCCTCGACTGGGGACGCATGGCGGCCGGGCGAAAGATCTACGAGCTGCGCCTCGAGACCGTACAGGACATCATCGACGACACCGTGTCCGCCTACGCGCCGCGCGCGCACCTCGGGAAGGACCTCGTGCTGGAGGTCGAGGTCGCGCCCGATCTCCCGAACGTCATCGTCGACCGTGCGGCCATCGTCGATGCGCTCGTGAATCTCGTCTCGAATGCGCACAAGTACGGGGGCACGCCGCCGAGCGTGAAGGTCGATGCGCTCCTCACGCCGAAGGGTCAGGTCGGCATCACGGTCACCGACAACGGCGAGGGCATCCCGCGGCCCGAACAGCGGCGCATCTTCGAGAAGTTCTACCGCATCGATGATCGCCTCTCGCGCAGCAAGGAAGGCTCGGGCCTCGGTCTCGCCATCGTCAAGCACGTCGCGCGCGCGCATCATGCACGCGTCACGGTGGAGAGCGCGCCCGGACAGGGCAGCCGCTTCACGATCGTCCTGCCCGCTGCACCGGTGAGCAACGAGTCGAACGCCAAGGCGAAGGCCAAAGGCCGCGCCAAGGCCTGGCCGAGAAGCGAGAAGAAGGACGCCAGCGCAGGCCCCGACGTCGACGCGGGTCCCACCGTGATCGCCGCGAGCCTCTGAGCGCGAAGACGTCATGATCCTGGAGCTCAAGCGAAAGACCGCCGATCTGTCGGGAAAACGCGTGCTCGTCGTCGAGGACGACCCGAGCATCGCCATCGGTCTGCGCATCAACCTCGAGAGCGAGGGCTACGTCGTCTACCTCGCCGAGGACGGCGAGTCCGGCCTCGACATGGCGCGGACGCTCGATCCCGATCTCATCGTGCTCGACCTGATGCTCCCGAAGCGGAATGGCCTCGAGGTGCTCCACGACCTCCGCGCGGAGGGGCGGACGATGCCGATCATCATCCTGTCCGCGAAGGCCGGCGAGATGGACAAGGTCGCCGGGCTCGAGCTCGGCGCCGAGGACTACGTCGCGAAGCCGTTCAGCCTCGCGGAGCTCCTCGCGCGCGTGCGGGCCGCGCTGCGTCGCGGGCATGCGGGACCGCCGCCGGAGCGGCGCCCCGGCATCGTGTTCGGCGACGTCGAGGTCGACGTGGCGGCACGCAACGTGAAGCGCGCGGGTGAGCCGGTCGACATGACGGCGCGCGAGTTCGACGTGCTGGTCTGCCTCGTGAACGAGCGGGGTCGGGTGCTCTCGCGCGACGACATCTTCCGTCGCGTGTGGGGCCCGAAGCACCATGGAACGCCGCGAACGGTCGACAACTTCATCCAGCAGCTCCGTGCGAAGCTCGAGGTCGATCCGCAGGAGCCGGCGTATATCCAGACGGTTCGAGGTGTCGGCTATCGCTTCGACGGTTGAGGGAAGGGGCCGAGGGGCTGAGGGAATGGGCGAGCTGGCGAGAATGGGCTAAGAGGGCGGGGCGCTCATGGACCAGAACCTCCTCCGGCAGTACCTCGCGACCGTCTATGACCTGCCCACGTCGGCGGGACCGCTTCGGGTCTCTCTCGACGGCGACATCGTGCAAGACGTGTCGTCGCTTCCGGAGCTGCTCGTGCGTCCGTTCACGGTCCTCACCGCGTTCAATCCGCGCTCGATGCTGTTGCCGCGGAAGGTGAACGAGTCGCGGCACTCGGTGCTGCGCGACATGCTGATCCTCGGTTGCTATCGCGTGGAGCAATGCGTCGGCTACGAGGAGGATCCCGAGGGCACGTGGCGCGAGCCGTCATGGTTGGTCCACGACATGGATCGCGACGAGGCGATCTCGTTCGGCCGCGTGTTCCGCCAGAACACCATCGTGGTCAACCGGAACGGGCGCCCCGAGCTCATCGTGACCGACCCGACCTGCGACGAGCTCGCGCGGACGTTCGTCGGGAACTGGCGCGTCCGCGGCTAGCGTCAGAGCGGACGGCGCGCGACGTGGATGTCGGTTCCGCCGTCCGTCGTGGTGCCGACCGCGGTGTCGCCACCGGCGTCATTCGCGCCCGGGTCGACGGTCGACGCAGCGTCGCTACCGACGCACGCGAAGAGAAAGCCGATCCCCACAACGACCAGAGCCGCCGCCCCCGCGATTCGACGCATAGGCGGAGGCTAGCGCTTGAACGATCCGCGTCGCGCCTGTCCGGCGATGGATGGGTCGAGTCAGGAGGGACCTGCGGTGAGCGGCTTCCCGACAGCGCGGATGCTACTCGGCGCCGGCGCGGGTTGGCGCTCGCGCTCGTCGCAGGTGCGGCCGCCTCGTGGTCGCATGTCGCGGCGTCGAGCGGGTCGAGCGGCCTCGTGGTGTGGTCGGACGAGGAGGTTCGCAGGAGCGACGGCGACAGCGCGATGCTCCGAGCAGTGCCGCCGCTGCCCGTCGGCGAGAAATTGCATGGTCCATGCATCGAGGATGACGCGTGCTCACCAGCGCCAGCGCGCCTTCGA
>JAYTZB010000971.1:0-1988 GCA_043742085.1 Polyangiaceae bacterium | reverse complement strand
TGGCACCTCGAGCTGAGGCGTGTGACCGAAGCCCTCCGGCTCCTCGATCACGGCGTGCGGCGGGAGGTGCGCGCGGAAGTACCGTAGCGCCGACGCGGGGAGGAGCTTCTCGGAGCGCCCCCACAAGAAGAGGAGCGGCATCGTGAGACGGCCGAGGTCCTCCGGGCTCGGCGCGTGGGCCTGGGTCGCGCTCTCCAGGATCTCCCGGACCGCCGGCCTCGCGAGGACGTGCGGGAACTCGCGCGCGAGGAGCGCCAGGAACCACGGCGGTCGATGATAGAGGCGCTCGAGGAACGCGCGCGCCTCTTGCGGGCTCTTCACATGGAAGGTCCTCACGAGCGCCTGCCACTCGTGGTCCGGGAGCGGCGCGCCCGCTGGAGACACGAGGATCAGCGCTCGGACGAGCGCAGGGCGCTCGAGCGCGTACTTGATGGCAATGCCACCGCCGAGCGAGCTGCCGTAGACGATGGCGGGCTCGTCGAGGACCGCATCGATCGCGCCGGCGATGGCCTCGAGCAGGAGCTCCGGGGTGATCGCGCGATCGCCGCGCGTGCTGAAGCCGTGACCGGGGAGCTCGGGGATGATGATGCGCCCGACATGCGGGGAGAGATGGCGGACGAGCCCAGCGAACGCAGCCCCTCCGGACCCCAGGCCATGCAGCAGCACGAGCGGCGGAAGCGATCCGCCACCGCGGCCGTCGTAGACGTGGAGACGAACGCCGGCGACATCGACGAAGCGGCTCGCGAGCCCGCGACGGTTCATCGCATAGCGCGCGAGCTTCTCGGCGGTGGGAAGGAAACGAGCGGCCATGCGCGAGTGAGACTACCGGTGTTCGAGCGCGGAGCGAGAGCTCGGCGAGCCGTCGGGCGGAAGCGCGGGGAGATCGAGCACGAACACGCATCCTCGGCCGGGCAGATCGTGCACGCGCAGCGCTCCACCATGCGCCTGCGCCGCTTGCTCGGCGATGGCGAGCCCGAGGCCGAAGCCCGAGCGATCGGCGCCGAGCTGCACGTACGGATCGAACAGCTTCGTGACCGCGCCCTCGGGAAGACCACCACACGAGTCCTCGACCTCGATCATCACGCCGCCCTGACTCGCCTTCGCGCGAAGATGAATGTCACCGCCCTGGCGCGTGAACTTGACCGCGTTCCGCAGCAGGTTGGAGAGGGCCGAACCCACCGCGCGCCGGTCCGCGCGTACTGTCGCGGCGCCTTCGATGAAGATCGACTCGTGCTTCGCTTCGGCCTCGGCGGTGAGGTCGTTCACCAGCTCACGCAGGAGGTCGGACACCTCGAACGAGTCGTACTGCGACGCGCCGACCTCGTGGAGGCGGATGCTGACGAGAGCGTCGTCGAGGAGGCTCGCGACCCGCGAGAGGCCGCGCTCGATGCTGTCGGCGATGCGCGACGGCTTGAGATCTCCCCGTTCCTGGACCAGCTGGAGCGCCAGGCGGACCGAACCGAGCGGGTTCCGCAGCTCGTGCGCGAGGAAGGCGACGTGCGTGCGCGCCTGCTCGCGGAGCTGGTGGTCGCGAACCGCGGCGTACTTCGTCGCCGAATCGGCGATACCGTGGATGAAGAACTTCGCGAGCGCGCGGAGCTCACGCGGCGTGACCTCGATGTCGCTCTCGTCCGCGAGATCGAACAGGAGCTCGCGTACGATCGCGTACTCGCGAACGACCGTACCCACGTCGAAGCCCAGGTTGAACCGCTGCGCGCCATGCTCCGTGGCGCTCGCACTGCGCTCGAGCGGCCCATCCTCCTTGCCGAGCGACGTCGCGAGCTCGCCCAGGAAGTCGCGGAGCGAATCGGCAAGCACCTCGTCCGAGAGCGACGTCGCCGCGCCTTCGCGGCGGTCGGCCGCGACGAAGCGCCGTACGATTTCGTCGCGCCGCTCCTCGATCACGTCCGGGAAGCGCCTCATGCCGCGCATCCTTCACGACGCGTGCCTCGAAGCGCTCTTCGAGGGCGCCGCGTCGCGCGAGCCGT
>JAYTZB010000970.1:0-7730 GCA_043742085.1 Polyangiaceae bacterium | reverse complement strand
AGCGGCAGCTCCTCAACGCGCTGCACGTAGTGCGCCTCTACCTCGACGCCAAGCGCGACAGCAAGGCGCTCGCCGCCCCGCGTACCGTGCTTTTCGGCGCCAAGGCGGCGCCGGGCTACCGCGTCGCGAAGCTGATCATCAAGCTGATCAACGGCATCGCGGACGTGGTGAACGGTGATGTCGATCTCCAGGGTCGCCTCCGGGTCGCATTCCTGCCGAACTACCGCGTCTCGCTCGCGGAGCGCATCATCCCGGCCGCCGATCTCTCCGAGCAGATCTCGACGGCAGGCAAGGAGGCCTCCGGCACCGGCAACATGAAGCTGTCGATGAACGGCGCGCTCACCATCGGCACGCTCGATGGCGCGAACGTCGAGATCCGCGAGGCGGTGGGCGAGGACGACTTCTTCCTCTTCGGTCTCACGACGCCCGAGGTCCACGACCTGCAGCGCACCGGCTACCGGCCGCGCGCCGTCTACGACCGCAACGAGCGGCTCCGCGAGGTCATCGACCTCATCGCCAACGGCTTCTTCAGCAACGACGATCCGTCGCTGTTCAAGCCGTTGACCGACTCGCTGCTGGATCACGACACGTACATGATCCTCGAAGACTTCGACGCGTACGTCGACTGCCAGAGGAAGGTCAGCGAGGCCTTCACCGACAAGCGCGCGTGGCACTCGAAGTGCGTGCGAAACATCGCCAAGATGGGCATGTTCTCGTCGGATCGCACCATCCGCGAGTACGCGAAGGACATCTGGGGTGCGAGCCCGGTCAAGGTGGATCTCCGCCCTTACGAAGGCACCTGAGGCAGGAGCTCGTCGAGGAGATCGAAGAGCTCCATCTCGCGCGGCAACACGCGGCCGTCGGAGGCGATCGCGCGTAGCGCGACGCTCCGCACCGTGGCCGCGAGAGCCGGCGAGACGCGCGTGGGATCGATGTGCTCCGGCGCCGGTGGCGACGAGAGCATGTCGAGCACGCCGCCGAGCGCGCGCCGCGGCACGCCGAGCTCACGCGCCAGATCGAGGAAGAACGCGTGCTCCGCGAGGTCGACATCGAGGTCGGCCCAGAGGAACGTCGCGGCAAAGCGGAGCAGGCAGAGGCGATCGGTCGACGGCATGGGCAGCGGCATGACCGCCCTCGAGCAGTGGTCGTGCCGCTGCGCGAAGGGCTGTTTTCACGGGCGATCCGCGAATGGCCCTATGTCCCGGACAGCTCCCGCGCTGGCCGCGGACAGGCTCGAGCTGAGCCCTCGTTTGGTCTCGTCCTTGCACTTGCAGGGGCAAGAAGGAGAGCGTGCGATGCCCCCGGTCAATCAAGTCCCCATCCGAGCCTCGCGGGCGCTGAAGCCGCAGCGAATCGCCATCGAGACGCTCATGACGCCTCAACCCATCACCATCGGCCGCACCGAGTCGCTCGCGACGGCGCACCAGCTCATGCGTGAGCACTCGTGCCGCCACCTGCCGGTGCTCGAGCACGGCGAGCTGGTGGGCGTCGTGACGCAGCGCGATCTCTATCTGCTCGAGACGATTGCCGGCGTCGACCTTCGCGCGGACGTCGTCGACGAGGCCATGAGCAACGACGCCTACGCGGTTCCCCCGGACGCGCTGCTCGAGGACGTCGCGGCCGCCATGGCCGCTCATCGTTACGGCTGCGCGGTGGTCATCGAGCGCGGCCGCGTGATCGGCATCTTCACCGCCACCGACGCGCTGCGGGTCCTGGCTGGACGTTAGCGTCGCATGCGGACAATGCGCGCGAACGCATCGCCTGCGGCGCGCGAGAGCTCTTCGAGGCGACGCGTGGCCAGCATCGTGTCGCCCAGCTCGTCTGCCATGAGGACCACCGCGGTCTTGCCGCTCACGCGGATGGGGACGACGGCCACGTCGCGCGAGGCCCCGCGCATGACGTGCAGCAGCGACGCGTGCACGTCGTCGTGGCGAATGGGGCCGAGATAGAGGCCGTCCCGCACCGCTTCGTCGAAGACGCTCGGGCTGTCGAGAGGGACGAGGATCGACTGCAGCGACGCGCGATCGGCAAAATCCGGGGTGCAGGCCCAGCCGAGATAGCCCCCGCGCTTCACGACGAAGAGCGCCACCTTTAGCGCCACGATGCGCGCGCCCGTGAGCACCAGCTCGAGCACCTCGTCACGTGAGCCGGCGGCACGGAGCGCCGCGAGGATGCCGCCGATGTCCGCGACCGACACCTGCGGCGCATACGCGCCGAACGTCCCACCACCGGGCATCGGCGGGGGGCCGGGAATGAACGACGGGACCGGCATGTAGCGCGCGGCCTGCGCAGCCGCCGCCGCAGCGGCGCCCGGATCGTTCGAGCGCATGCGCTCGTTGACCTCCACGATCTGCCGAAAATGCCCGGCATCCACGGCGTAACCTTCACCGAGCGCCGAGTCCGCGGGATTGACGAGCGGCGGTGGCCTCTGCGTGCCGCCGCTGACCGCGGTGAACGTGCGGCGCGTGAGCGGGATCGGGATCTCGGAGCCGAGGCCGCTCGTGGGGTGCTCGGAGGGGGAATCGCTCTTCGTTGCATGATGCACGGGAGTGCCCCACGGCGGGGTCACCTGCGAGCGGCGCTGCACGCTCGGCGGGGCGTACGTGTTCGGATTCGACGGCACGACGTGGGCCTGTCGCTCCGAGACCGGCACGCGGCTCGGACGGAGCGCCTCTGATGTCATCGCGTCGAGCGCGGCGTATCCCGAGTATCCGAGCTTGAGCGATGGCGCCGGCGGAGGGAGCGTGCCGCCCTTGAACGGTGAGGCCGAGGGCGCTGCTCGCGGGCGCGAATCGTACATGCGCTCGTCGTCGCGCAGGTCCCGTGCGTCACGCGGCTCCGGGTGAGCCGACGGCGGGAGCGATCGCGACCGGAGCCTCCGCAGCGCTTCCTCGATCGCCGCCGCGGTTGCCCGGACCACGCGGACCGGCGCGCCGAGGTGGAACGCGATCTCCTTCGCGGGATGGGGATCGCCCGTGTCCGCGACGACCACGTCGATCGTGCCCGTGATCGCATCGCGGCGAACCGGAATGACCAGGAGCCGGGCGCAGAGCCCCGGCGGCAGCCGATCGACGAGGTCGACGAGCGGAACCACCTGCCGCAGATACGGCGCCTCGGTGCGGGCCAGGTAGCGCGCGAGCACCTCGGGGCTGACGGCGCGCGCTTCCACAAGCGACTGAACGAGCGGTACTCCGCCGGTGACCGACGCGAAGAGCGCTTCGGCGATCGCTCCCTCGGAGGCGACCTCCTCGAGCAGGAGTGCCTTCGTCAGCTCGTCCGGCACGCCAACTACTCTAAATCATGGGGGCGCGCCGTGCCCAGAGGACTTCGGGTCACTTCTGCCGCTCGAACTGGAAGACCACCTCGCTCTTGCGGACGAGCCCGAGCTGCTCGCGGCCGATGCGCTCGACGGCGGTGGGGTTCTCGCGGAGCTCCTTCACCTCGGTGCGGAGCTTGCCGACGTCACGCCGGAGCTCGGCATTCTCGGCCTGAACGCCGCCCAGCTCCGTCTCGAGAGACCGCATGCGCGGCAGGCCCTGCGGCTCGAGGAGCAGCACGGGCACCGAGATGAGCGCCACCGCGAGAACGGCGAGCGGCAGGCCGCGGAGGAGGGTCTCGGAGGGCATCGAGGCTCTTCAACGTAGTCGGGCCCGGAGGCGATGGACCAGTTCGCGGCGAAAAACGCTAACCTGGCGGGCCTATGAGTCCCGGCTGGGAGCCCGTCATCGGCCTCGAGGTCCACGCCCAGCTGCTCACCCGGAGCAAGCTGTTCTGCCCTTGTCCGACGTCGTTCGGGGCCCCACCGAACACCCACGTGTGTCCGACGTGCCTAGGCCTCCCCGGCGCTCTCCCCGTGCTCAACGCCGAAGCGGCGCGCATGGCGGTCAAGGCTGCGCTTGCCCTCGACTGCTCGATCCGGCCGATGAGCCGCTTCGCGCGGAAGAACTATTTCTACCCGGACTCGCCGAAGGGCTACCAGATCAGCCAGTTCGACGAGCCGTTCAGCGATCACGGCCATCTCGACATTGCCGTCGGCGAGGGCGCGACCAAGCGCGTGCGCATCCTCCGCATCCACATGGAGGAGGACGCCGGCAAGAACGTGCACGACGCCGGCTCCGCGTCGATCGTCGATCTCAACCGGGCGGGCGTGCCGCTCGTCGAGATCGTCGGCGAGCCCGATCTCGGCAGCCCGCAAGAAGCGGCCGAGTACCTGCGCACGCTGCGCGACATCCTGGTGTTCCTCGGGATCAACGACGGGAACCTCGAAGAGGGCTCGTTCCGCTGCGACGCGAACGTCTCGATCAAGCCGATCGGCGAGACCAAGCTCGGGACGCGCGTCGAGCTGAAGAACATCAACTCCTTCAAGTTCGTCGAGAAGGCCATCGCCTCCGAGATCGAGCGCCAGAAGGAGGTGCTCGAAGGCGGCGGACGCATCGTCCAGGAGACACGCGGCTGGGACGAGAAGACCGGCACCACGTACTCGCTGCGCAGCAAGGAGACCGCGCAGGATTACCGCTATTTTCCCGAGCCGGATCTTCCGCCCGTGGTGCTCGACGAGGTCTTCGTGGCCCGTGCCCGCGCGGAGCTCCCGGAGCTGCCGCGCGTGAAGCGCGATCGCTTCATCGCCGAGCTCGGGCTCACGCCGTACGCGGCGCAGGTGCTCACGCAGCATCCGCGCATCGCGGCGTTCTTCGAGGAGGCGGCGACGCTACATCTCGACGCGGCGCACGCGAGCCGCGTCGCGAACTTCATCCAGAGCGAGGTCCTGCGCGACGTCACGACCCAGGGTCTCCAGGCCTCGATCCCGATCACGGGAAAGCAGCTCTCGGATCTGATGCGCCTCGTCGACACCGGCAAGATCAGCGGAAAGCAGGCCAAGGAGCTCTACGCGGCGCTGCGCGGCCAGGGGCCCGACGTGCTCGCGGCGTCGCTCGTCGCCGACCTCGGCATGGCGCAGGTGAGCGATCCCAGGGCCATCGAGGAGGTCTGCGCGAAGGTCATCGCCGACAATCCGAGGCAGGCCGAACAGCTCCGCGCCGGCAAGGTGGCGCTCTTCGGGTTCTTCGTGGGGGCGGTGATGAAGGTCACGAAGGGCAGCGCCAACCCGCAGCTCGTGAACGACACGCTGAAGCGGCTGCTCGGGACCAGCTGACGCGATGACGCTGGGCAAGCCCCCGTCCATCCCGTCGCTGCCCGCGGCGCGCCCGATCGGCCGTGTCCTGATCGTCGACGACAACGCCGAGCTCGTGGAGACGCTCCGCGCGGTCATCGCTTCGGGCGTGCCGGGTCTCTCCATCGCCACCGCGTCCAACGGTGACGCCGCGCTGAAGATGGCGCAGCGAGGCTTCGACGTCGCCATCGTGGACGTGAAGCTGCCTGACGTGAGCGGCATCGATCTCATCCAGCCGCTCCGGGTGGCGTCGCCGTTCTCCGAGGTGCTGCTCCTCACCGGCTTTGCCAGCGTCGACGCGGCCATCGGCGCGCTCCGCTCCGGCGCGTTCGCGTTCGTCTTGAAGTCGTTCCGGCCCGAGGAGCTGATCTCGATCGTCGAGCAAGCGCTCGGCAAGGTGCAGCTCAAGCGCGAACGCGAGGAGCTGGAGCGGCGCTATCGCGACCTCGTCGAGGTCACCGACGTGCTCGTCTTCGCGCTCGACGGCGACGATCGCGTGGCCCTGATGAACCGGAAAGCCGCGAGCATGGTGCACACGCTGCCCGAGCATGCGCTGGGCCGGCCGTTCCTCGACTCCTGGATCCCCTCGGAAGATCGGGGCGGCATGCGCTCCGCCGTCTCGGGGACCCGCGAGGGCACGACGCCGTCACCGCACCATCACCGCGCGTACGAGGTCGAGACCGGGTTCGTCGATCAGAGCGTGCACTCCACCGCGCGTCGCCGGGTGCGCTGGCATCTCTCGCGTTCGCCGGATCCGGCGGGGCTCGTGTACGGGATCGGCATCGACATCACCGAGCGTCGGGCGCTCGAGAAGCGCGCTGCCGATGCCGAGGCGCTCTCTGCGATGGGCGAGCTCGCGATGAACCTCGCGCACGAGATCCGGAACCCGCTCAACGCCGCCGTGCTGCAGCTCCATCTCCTCAACCGCAACCTCGATCGCCTCGAGGCCGAGGAGCCGACGCGTCTCGCACTGAAGGACCGCGTGCGTATCGTCGGCGACGAGATCGGACGCCTGAATCGCCTGCTCACGGAGTTTCTCGAGCTCGCGCGGCCGCGCGGGATCGCGCGCGAGCCGGTCCACCTGCCGAAGCTCGTCGACGAGGTCCTCGACCTCGAAGAGGAGAGCGCTCGGGGAAGAGGCGTCATCATCGTGCGCCAGATCTCGGAGGAAGGCTGCGTCGCCATCGGCGATCGCGAGAAGCTGAAGCAGGTCACCATCAACATCGTCGTCAACGCGCTCGAGGCCATGAAACAAGGAGGAACGTTGACGGCGAGCGTCCGTCCCTCGGGGGAGAGCGTCGTCATGACGTTCGAGGACAACGGGCCGGGCATCGAGGCCGTCACCCTGGCGAGCGTGTTCGATCCGTTCTTCACCACGAAGGAGGCCGGCACGGGCCTCGGCCTCTCGATCGTGCGCAAGATCGTCGATCAGCACGGCGGCGACGTGGTCATCGAGAGCGAGATGGGCCGAGGCGCGCGCGTGACCGTCTCGATCCCGATGGGTCGCTAGAAGCCGCTGCTATGCTCCGGGGATGATGCGCATCACGACGACGGTGCTCGCTTCGCTCGGTGCCGTGGTCGTCATCGCAGCATGCTCGGCGAGCGACGCTCCGGTGCCGGCCGGCGGTGACCCACCGGACGGCGGCGGCCTCGCCGAAGGAGCGCCCGGCGACGAGACGGGCACCGGCAGCGATAGCGGGCGTCCGGCCGACGTCGACGCGTCGGGGATCACGCCGCCCTCGCCGATCTGCACGGCGCCGATCACCCTCGCGGACATCACCATGCCGACCACCGTCGTCGGAACCGGCACCGCCGCCTCGTGCACCGAAGCCTCGCTCGCTGCGGCGTTGACGGCGGGCGGTGTCATCACGTTTTCGTGCGGCGCCGGCCCCACCACCATCGCCGTCACGAAGACGCTCGCGCTGCCGACCGACAAGGACGTCGTGCTCGACGGCGAGCACAAGATCACGCTCGACGGCGGCGGGAAGGTGCGGATCCTCCAGTATGCCCACCCCGACTTCCGCAAGAACACGCACGTGCTGACGCTCCAGCGGCTCACGCTCGCGCACGGCCACGTCGCGGGCATCGATCCCTACGCGGCGGCCCCGCTCCCGTGCTCGTCCGGCTTCTACGACGGCTCTGGCGCAGCGCTCGACATGCGTGACGGCGTCCTCCATGTCATCGACTCCACGTTCCTGAACAACGAGGCGGAGAAGCTGGGGCCGGACGTCGGTGGCGGGGCGATCTACCTTTCCGGGGCGCTGAACGCGGTCGTCGTCGGCTCCACGTTCACGGGGAATTCCGGCTCGAACAGCGGCGCCATCGGCTCGCTCAACTCCGACCTCGACGTCTACAACTCGCGCTTCGACGGCAACGCCGCGCTCGGCTTCGGCGCCAACAGCGACGACGCCATGAAGTGCTCGGTGGTGGCGAAGACCAACCAGCACCAGGTCGGCAGCGGCGGCAATGCGGGCGCTGTGGGCATCGACGGCGGCGGCGACGGGATGCACACGTTCTGCGGCGTGGTCTTCAAGGGCAACAAGAGCGGAACGGGCGCCTT
>JAYTZB010000969.1:0-7761 GCA_043742085.1 Polyangiaceae bacterium | reverse complement strand
TCTTCTTGGCACGTCGCGCGGCGATGCGCTCGGAAGCGCCTGCCCATCCTGCATCGAAGGGAAGCCCGGGCTCGTCGAGATCGAGCGTGAGCGGCGCGTGATCGGACGGGGTCGGCTTGCCCTTTCGTGCCTCGCGGTCGATCTCGGAGCCCACGCTGCGCGCGGCGACCGCGCGCGTGACCAGCAGGTGATCGATGCGCATGCCGACGTTCCGGTAGAAATCGCCCGCCCGATAATCCCACCAGGTATAGCGCTCCGCTTCCTCGTGGTGCTTGCGGTAGGCGTCGACCAGGCCCCACGCGCAGATGCGCGCGAACGCGGCTCGCTCGGGAGGCGACACGTGCGTGCCTCCGTGGCAGGCCGACGCGTCCCAGACGTCGCGATCGTCGGGCGCGATGTTGTAGTCGCCGCCGACGACGAGCGCCTCGTCGGTGGAGCGCGTCTCCTCGAGCCAGCGCGAGAGTCGGTCGAGCCAGGCCAGCTTGGCGGCGTAGAAGGGCGAGCCCACGGAGCGTCCGTTCGGCACATAGACGCTGACCACGCGCGTGCCGCCGCAGACCGCCGAGATCATGCGCGCCTCGGCGAGCGGCTCGTCGTCGGAGTCGCTCGAGGCGGACGCGGCGCCGCGCGGCTCGCCGAAGTTGGTGACGACGTCGTCGAGGCCGCAGCGGCTCGCGATGGCGACGCCGTTCCAGCGGCCCTCGCCGTGGTGGGCGAGCTCGTAGCCCAGCTCGGTGAACATCGCGCGCGGCACCTCGCTGTCGGCGAGCTTCGTCTCCTGCATGAGGAGCACGTCGGGCGCCGCTCGTTCGAGCCACCAGCGGACCTTCTCGAGCCGCGCCTTCAGCGAGTTGACGTTCCAGGTAGCGATGCGCATGCGTGCGGAAAGACTCGTCGCAAAGGGGGCGGTCGCCGTCAACCGGCAGCCATTTCGCGCCGAGGTTGCGAAGGGCGGATATCCCTGTCAGGATAGTAGTGTGGCCCGACGCCGGCCGCGAACCATCGCTCGAGAAAGTCGGTCTCCATTCCGCAAGTCACGGCAACGACGTGGATGATGTCGGGTGCTCTTTTCTTGATGACGTTCGCGCCAGCCTGCGGGCTCGCGGATGTCGGAGCGGCGGCGGAAGGTGACGGAGGCGCCGCCGCGAACGGAACTGTGGACGGAGCCAGCGGAACCAACGGCAGCAGTGGTGCGAACGGTGGCAACACCTCCGGCGGCATCGCGACCAATTCGGGTGAAGGAGGCTCGACGAACGATGCCGGGAGCACGGCCGATGGAGGAATCGCCCCGAGCAAGACGCCGGCGGTGCAGCTGGGAACGGCAGGCACGTTCGCGCTCCTCTCGAAGGGCGGCATCTCGACGGTGCCGAGCGCGGTCATCACCGGCAATCTCGGCGTCAGCCCTGCAGCAGCGACGTACATCACGGGCTTCTCGCTCAGCGCGGACAGCACGAACGTGTTTTCGACCTCGACGCAGGTCATCGGCAAGGTCTTTGCGGCCGACTACGCGGTGCCCACGCCCTCGAACCTGACCACCGCGATCGCGGACATGGAGCTCGCGTTCACGGAAGCGGGAGGGCGCGCTCCCGATGTCGTCGAGCTCGGGGCCGGCAATATCGGCGGCAAGACGCTCGTGCCTGGCGTCTACAAGTGGAGCACCGCCGTCCTCATCCCGGCGAGCATCCGGCTCGACGGCAACGCCAACGACGTCTGGATCTTCCAGATCGCGCAGACGCTCGGCATGAGCAAGGCGACCCAAGTCGTCCTCACCGGCGGCGCGCAGGCGAAGCACGTGTTCTGGAGCATTGCGGGCGCCGTCGACCTCGATACGACCGCGCACATGGAGGGAGTCATCCTCACGCAAACGTCGATCACACTCGGCACGGGCGCTTCGATCAAGGGTCGGCTGCTCGCGCAGACCACCATCGACCTCGCGGCCGGCACCGTCGTGCAGGCTTCGCCCTAGGCCGACTCGTCGGCGGGACGAACGACGTACCGGCCTCAGCGCTCGGCGAGGAGGAGCTCGATGCCGCGCTTCATGGCGTCGTAGTCGGCATCGCCGGGCGCGTAGCGGCCACCCTTGTGGATGCCGCGCACGCGACCCTGCCGATCGATGAGGAACGAAACGCTCGTGAAGTCGCGCTCGGTGCCGTCGAGCCACCATGCCTTCAGCGTCTTCCAGCCGGTATCGAGCCCGACGGGGAACGCGAAGCCGTAGGCCTTCACGAACCCAGCGTACTCACCGGGCTCCAGCGGAACGGGCTCCTTGTGGTGGTACATCCCGACCACCGTCAGGCCCTTCGCTCCGTAATCACGATAGAGGGCGTTCAACGACGGAGCGGTCGCCGAGCAGTACGGGCACGAGCTGCCCATGAACCATCGGACGAGGACCACGCGTCCGCGCAGGCCGGCGAGCGTCAGCGGCGGGCTGTTCAGCCACTCGTCGGCAGTCCACCCCGGCAGCGTGGTGCCGACCAGCGGGTCATCGAGCGCGGGGTCGGCTGGTCCGACACGACCGGTGGGCGGCGGTCGCGACGGCTCGGCCGCGGTGGGCGTGCAGGCCGCTGCAACGAACGCGAGCGCGAACGCAAACGCGAGCGACGGCAGGGATGGGGTGGGCGACGTCCTCATGGGCATCCTCCTCGTAGCGGAAGGCAGACCTGCAAGGCCACGCTTCTGTTCCCCGGCTGACTCGGGGCTGGCCCGTGCCACCCGCGCAGCTGTCCGGGACATAGGGCCACGCGCGTAGATGCGCGAGATCGTTCACCCGGCGATCTGGCCTGCGACGTGCTCCACGCCGCCCCATGACGACCACAGCATGGGGTGAGGCGACCCTCGTCGAAGAGATCAGCATCAAGCAGACCGCCGAAGGGCGATCGTTCGCGACGCTCGTGCAGCTCCTCGAGGGGAAGAGCGGCGAGGCGCTCGTACGGTTCGCGTACGCGACGGGCGGCACGGCGCGGCGGGGACCGGTCACGCTGCGGCGCGCCGATCTCGAGCGCTTGAAGAAGGCGCTCGCGAAGGCGCCGCGCCTCCGCGAGGCGCTCGGGTTGCATGGATCGTAGCCTGCGCTCGAGCGGAGTGCGGCGCTACACGAGCTTGCGTCCGGCACCGTCGAACGCTTCGAACGGGATCCTCTTCGCGGGGCTCGTGGCGTAGTCGCACGCGAGCATCGTGAACACGAGCGCATCGGCGATCGCGCCGTTCGGGAGCACCAGGCGATCCTTCAACGTGGCCTCGTGCGTGAAGCCCAGCTTTCCGGGCACCGCTGCGCTCGCCACGTTCGCGGTGGCGGTGCGGATCTCGACCCAGCGCATGCGTCCGATCTCGAACGCGGCGCGGGTGAGGGCGCCGGCCATCTCGGTCGCGAAGCCCGTTCGCAGGTGATCGACATGGACCCAGTAGCCGATCTCGATGCCGCCCTTGCCGACGCGCGGGTGAAGGCCGGCGCCGCCCAGGCAGCTGCCGTCGTCCTTCGAGAACGCGCCGAAGAGGAAGTCCTCGCCGGCGTCGAACCACGACCGGAAGAGGCGAAGCTTGTCGATGACCTCGCCCAGCGACTCCGGGATGCGCTCCGCCCACGGCATGAACTCGACGAGATGCTCGCGGCTCACGTCCTCCGCGGCCTTGGCGAGAGGCGCGTCCTCCGGCATCCAGCATCGGACCACGAGGCGCGGCGTCTCGACGCGGTAGACGGCGGGCTGCATCGCCTGAAGAGACCAAAGATTCGATCGATTGTCGATCGACCTAGCCCTTCACGAGGCCGACCGGGCACGACACGCCGAGGCCGCCGAGCCCGCAGTAGCCGTCTGGGTTCTTCGCCAGGTACTGCTGGTGGTAGTCCTCGGCGTAGAAGAACTCGGGAGCGTCGACGATCTCCGTGGTGATCGGGCCGTGGCCCGCCTCGTCGAGCACCTTGCCGCACGCGACGCGCGAAGCCTCGGCGGCGGCACGTTGCTCGGCGTCGTACACGTAGATGCCGGAGCGATACTGCGTCCCCGCATCGTTGCCCTGACGCATGCCCTGCGTGGGATCGTGGTTCTCCCAGAACGTCTTGAGGAGCTCCTCGTAGGACGTCTTCGTCGGATCGAACACCACGCGCACCACCTCGTTGTGACCGGTGCGACCGGAGCAGACCTCGCGGTAGCTCGGGTTCGGCGTCATGCCGGCCGCGTAGCCGACTTGCGTCGAGTACACCCCCGGCACCTCCCAGAACTTCTTCTCGGCGCCCCAGAAGCAACCCATCCCGAAGGTGGCCGTCTTCATCCCATCGGGGAACGGAGCCACTGCTCGCGTACCGAGGACGATGTGCTTCTGGCCGACCACGATGGGATCGCTACGGCCGGGCAGCGCCTGTTCAGGCGTCGGCATGCTGTTCTTGTCGGCAAAAGAAAAAAGTCCCATGAAGCATCTCCTCAGGAAGGGAACTTGTACCCCCGTTCTACGGTGCACACCCTCACTTCGTATCGCTCGTAGAAAGTCCGCCTGCCCTTGACCTGAACGGCAGCGTGAGAAGGCACATCCTTCCAGTTGCGGATGGCCTCGAGCGAATCCCAATAAGACACCGTGATCCCGAAGCCATCCGAGCCTCGCGCGCTCTCGATGCCGAGAAAGCCGGGCTGTTTCGCGGCGAGCTCGACCATTGCCTTCGAAGCGGCATCATAGTCCTCCGGTACCTCCGCCGTTCGCTTCGAGCTGAAGATGACCGCGAAGCAATGCTGCGCGCTCCGCGGATCGGGCGAGCGAACAGGAGCGCTCGTCTCCGCGACCGCTGCCAGCGCCTTCACCTCCGCGATCGCCGCCTGCTCCCACTCCCGCATCGCAGGCAGGGCCAGCATCGTCTCGTAGTACGCGCGTGCGTCCGGGGTGAGCTCCGCCGCGACCCCGTAGCTGCGCAGGCGCCAGATCACCGGCGCGTACATCGCATCGGCGATGGAGAAGCGACCGAAGAGGAACGGGCCGGAGTCCTCGGCCTCGAGCGCCGCCGCGCGCGTCCGGCAATCCGCCCAGATGGCCTGCACGCGGGCCAGGTCGTCCTCGGTCTCGCGGCTGAAGGACCGCCGCGGATGCCGCGCGACGACGTCCATCGACAGGTCGCGTCGCAGGTGCGGGAACCCGGAGTGCATCTCCGCGCTGACCGCGCGGGCGATCGCTCGAGCGCCGCCTTCCTTCGGCCACAGCTGCGCCGTCGGGAATGCGTCCGCCACGTACTCGCAGATCGCGAGCGAGTCCCACACGACGAGCTCGCCATGATGGAGCACGGGAACACGCCGCGTGGGAGAGAGCGACGCGATGGTGTCGCGCCAGCGCTCGGTCTCGAAGGCGAGCACGCGCTCCTCGAACGCGATGCCGGCGTGACGGAGCAGCAGCCAGGGCCGCAACGACCACGAGGAGAGGTTCTTGTTGCCGATAACGAGGAGCAGGTCGTCGGTCATGGTCACTCGCCGATGCGGAACTGTACGCCGAAGCCGGCACCGTACGCGTGCGGGTCGTTTCCGGTGGCGTTCACGCGCGGCGCAAGGACCATCCACTTCAGGTCCACCGCCGACGCCACCTGGTAGCCGATGCCGAAGCCGAGGAGCACGTCGTCGACGGGCGCCGGGATGGGGCGACTGATGTGGCGGAAGTCGAACATCGGTCCGAGCCAGACCTTGTTCGAGACCTGGAACCACAGATAGGCGGGGACGCTGATCACCGTCGTCGCCGGCGACGTGAAGACCACCGGGATGTAGACACCGGTGTCGAGGCGCATGAATGTCGCGATGTGGAAGGCGAGCGGGACGCCGAACATCAGACCGAAGTCGGTGTTCCTCTCGACCGGCATGTAGACGCGACCGTCGAGGCCGACTTCGACGACACGCCCGCTGTACGCGGCCCAGCGAACGCGAAATTCCGGGTTCGCGACGGCATCGACACCGGTCCCGTAGGTCTCGGTGAAGAACGTGCGCGCGTAGGTGTCGGCGCCCACCGCCTTGCCGTCGTCGCCGAAGCGCAGCCCGGTGCGGAGGCCGAGCTCCACGGAGTCGGTCACGCCGAGCGCCGCTTCGAGGTTCATGCCCGCGCCCGTGATGTCCGGACCCGGGACGCTCACGTGCGCGAGGCCGAGACCGACGTCGCCTGCGAACACCAGGCGCGGCAGCGTGATCGAGCGATCGACGTAGCGCGGCGCGGCCTCCGCGGGGCGCGCCGTCCCGAGGACGAGCAGCGACGCGACGCCCGCGAGGCAAGCGAGGGGAGCGTTCCTGGTCGAGGGAGCCATCCTCCGCATCATCGCACGATCGCTCGGCGCTCACCCCGCGGGGTCACGCCTCGCTCACCCGCGCGTCACCTTGCGGGACGGGCCTCGACTGCGGCAATGGCATCGTCGAGGGCGCCGTCCTTGCGCATGCACGGATGGCAGTCGCCCTGCCGCAGGAAGCCGCCGCATCCGCGGGTCACCTTCAGCGCCTTGAGAGCGGGGAGGAGCCGCGCGTCGCCGTCGTCCTTCGCGCGCCCGAGGAGGTCATGCTTCGCGGCGCACTCCTTCGCCGTCTTGAGATCGAGGAGCACGGCTGCCGCGGGCGACGCATGCGCGCGGACGTCGGGCTTGGCCAGGCTCTTGGCGGCGCGCGCGCGATGATCGCGGACGTCTCGCCCTTCACGTCCCGGCGCGCGCACCGTCATGTCGATGAGCGCGTCGACGCCGCTCGCGCCGAGCGGGCCTTCCAGCAGCGCGAACGCCTCGTCGTCGTCGCTGCCCTGACCCTTCGCCGCCAGCGATGTCACCACCTGGAGGATCTCGTCGTCGCTCGCGGCCGCCGGCTGCGCGGCGAGCAGCGCACGCACCGTGGTGAGCGCCTCGTGGTTCTTGCCTTGCGCCTGGTACGCGATGGCGAGCTTCTGCAGGAGCGAGGGATCGTCCGGGTACTCCTTCGCCAGCGACTCGAGCGCCTCCGGCCCGAGCGCGACCGCGGCCTTCACGCGGTCGGGCGGCGCGACCTTGCCCTTCGCGTTCTCGGCGATCTCGATGGTGCCGCCGTCGGCGGTGACCACGGTCGTGACCACCTTCGGCGAACGCGCGGCGAGCACCACCACCACGATGACCAGGATGAACCCGAGCGGCAGCGCCGCGGCGAGCGCGTAGAGGACGCCGCGTGGCTGCCGTCCGAGCGTCTCGAGCACGCTCGTTCGCGCGCCGTCGTCGCCCTTCGCCGACGCCGATGCAGGGCCGGCCGCAGGCAGGCCGTTCGCCGTCGCCGCGTTCGCGACCGGAACGCCGACGCTCGTCTTCGCGAACGCATCGTTGTCGATCCAGCCGGGACCGCGCGCAGCCGAAGAGACGGGCGCAACGGCCGTCCCGCCCGGCGTGCGAGAGCCGCCCGGCTGCGAGGGCACCGGGTTCGGAACGCCGAGGCCGAGATCGATCCCGCTCTCGGCCGCCGCGCTCTCGATGGCCTCGATGAGCGCGCGTGCGTTGGCGTAGCGCTTCTTCGAATCCTTCTCGAGGAGACAACGAACGACCGCCTCGACCATCGCGGGCACGTCGACGGCCGGCGCGCGATCCTGCATGAGCGGAACGGGGGCGACGATGTGGAACGAGAGCATCGCCATGCGGTCCGGCGGATCGAACGGGTGCTTGCCCGTGAGCATCTCGTAGAGCATGACGCCGACTCCGTAGAGATCGGCGGCAGGGGTCACCGGCTCGCCGAGCGCCTGCTCGGGAGCCATGTACTCGGGCGTGCCGAGGATCGTGCCCATGCGCGTGAGCGGTACTCCCGCGGC
>JAYTZB010000968.1:0-1735 GCA_043742085.1 Polyangiaceae bacterium | reverse complement strand
CATGACCCGCGTGACGACGGCTCGCTCCACGCGCTCTTCCGCCTCTACAAGAAGGCGGGGGACGTCGATCGCCAGTGGTGCGTCGCGCAGGTGCTCGCGTATCTCGGCGTAGCGAACGGCGAGGAGCAGGAGATCTACGGCAAGCACAAGGAGGCGGCGCTCATCCGCCCCACGGGCTCGGTCACGCAGGATGCGTGGAGGCGGCTCGTTTTCCATCCCGAGGAAGAGCCGCTCGTCGGCGAGATCTTCTCCGTCGTGGTCTCCGCGGTGTTGATTGGGCGACTGTCCGCGCTGCGACGGGACAAGCAGCTGGTTAAGCTCGATCCCGCCCGCAAGCAGGACCCCGAGAAGACCACCATCCAGGCGGTGCGCTGCTTCCACTGGGCGGCGTCCATCCTCGGCATGCAGTCGCCGCCGCTCTATGCCGATCCCGACTACCCGGGCTTCGTCGAGATGGTGCCGGGCGTTCCGCCTTCGTCGCGCATCGGGGCGACGGCGCTCGCGGGTCGGAGCGCTGCGGAGCTGGCGTTCCTCGCGGGGCGCCACCTCGCGTGCTACCGCGAGGAGCACTTCGTGAAGATGCTCGTTCCGTCGGCGCGCGGACTCGAGGACATCTTCCTCGCCGCGCTATCCATCGGAAATCCGGGCCTGCCGCTGTCGGCGCAGGTGAAGCAGCTGGTCGTTCCCATCGCCAACGCCATCGAGCCGATCCTCGAGCCGCAGTCGATCGATCGTCTCCGCGGACACTTCCTGCGCTTCGTCGAGGAAGGCGGTCGCACGAATCTCCAGCGGTGGACCACGTCCGTGGATCGCACCTGCGCGCGCGCGGGGCTCCTGCTCGCGAACGACCTCAAGGCCGCACACGCCGTGTTCGCCCTGGAGGACCCCGCCCATCTTGCCGAGAAGATCGACGATCTCATGAGCTTCGTCGTGTCCGATCGCTACGCGAAGCTGCGGAAGCAGATCGGCATCGCGATCGCCGCACCGAGCTGACCGAGCCGACTGTGCCGAGCGAGCCGGCGAGCCTTGCGGAGGCTCGGGGGCCGCCCTTATCTTGTGCGCATGAGGATAGTGGCGGTCGACGACGACGCGGGGATGCGGCGCGTTCTCGACCGCTGTCTGCGCGCGTGGGGCTACGAGCCCGTGCTCTGCGAGAACGGTCAAGACGCGTGGAAGCTCTTGAAGCGCGACGACTGTCCGCGCGTCGTCATCCTCGACTGGGACATGCCCGGCCTCTCCGGGCTCGAGGTCTGTCGTCTGCTGCGGTCGACGCCGCACGGCATGGACCTCTACGTGCTGATGCTCACCGCGCGCCAGGAGAAATCCGACATCGTCGCGGCGCTCGAGTCCGGAGCCGACGATTTTCTCGCCAAGCCGTTCCATTCCCGCGAGCTCCAGCTGCGGCTCGCCAAGGGCGTTCGCGATGCCTCGCGCAACCACGCGTCTGCCGGTGCCGAGCGCACAGTGCCGCCCACTGGCACCATGCTGGCCGGGAAATACAGGCTCGAGAAGAAGATCGCCACCGGCGGCATGGGAAGCGTGTGGCTCGGCGTCCACATGTCGCTCGGCGTGAACATCGCCATCAAGTTCATGGATCGCGCGCTGGCGGACACCGCCGCCTACGCGAGCTTCGAGCGTGAGGCACGGGCCGCAGCCCAGCTCCGCAACGAGCACATCGTTCGCATCTACGATCACGGCATCGATCAGCAGGGGCTGCCATACCTCGTGATGGAGT
>JAYTZB010000967.1:0-7372 GCA_043742085.1 Polyangiaceae bacterium | reverse complement strand
GAGAGCCTCGTGAAGATGGGTTACCCGAACGTCAAGTCGATGGCCGGCGGCTGGCGTGAGTGGAAGGAGAAGGGGTTCCCCACGGAGTGACATGAGCGGCGACCTCTATCGCGATGCGCACGTCGGTCTGCGCGCCCGCATCGCCGAGCTCACCGCGCGCATCGAGGCGCGAGAGAGCGAGGTCACCGAGGCGTTCTGGGAGTCGCTCGCGCCGCTGCTCCGTGATCAGCTCTCAACGCTGCGGAGGGGCCCGATCTTCGGTCCGGTGATGTCCGCGGAAGACTCCCTCGAGGAGCTGACGCGCACGGAGGCCATGCTCGCCACGTATCTCGACGAGCTCGAGCGGATCATCGCGACGCTGCCTGCCATGGAGGCCGAGTGGGCGATCCGTCCCGACGACGTGGCCGATCCTCCGGAGCCGAAGCTGTCGTTCCGCTACGGCGGCCCCAGCGCCGAGGAGGCAGCCTCCATCTACCGCCACTTCGGCGCGATGGTGCGGGAGCGCGATCGAGACGCCCAGGTCCTCGATCTGGACACCATGTATCTTGCACGCTTTCGAGAGCGCGGCTGCCCGTTCGCGCTCCGTGCGACGCTCTACACCCAGGGCAACGGCCAGGTCGCGGAGGTCGGCATGTGGCTGGTCACGAGCATCGCGCGCGCCCTGCCGCGTCTCGTGGTGCGCCACGAGACGCTCGTCCTCTCGGTGGGAAAGGCGCTCGGGTTGAAGCACGAGGTGGAGGTCGGCGACACGTCGTTCGACGGCCTCTTCCTCATCGAGGGCACGAAGGCGGCGGCGGACCTCTATCTCTCACCGGCGGTGCAGGGGCAGCTGCTCGCGCTGTCGCGCTTCGACATCCCGACGCTCGACATCGACCCGGGGACGCGCACCGCTTCGCTGCGGTGGCGCTTCGAGCCGGCGGCGAAGGCGCTCGACGCCGCGGTGCGCATCCTCACCGCCGTCCGCGAGGCGCGGCCGTCGGTGAGGTTCAGGAACGAGTGACCCGCGTTGATCGCGCCGACGACGCGCTCAGCGCGGGCGATCGGTGCTGACGGTGACGGCGCCCGCGGCCCAGGTGAAGTTGTCGAGGAGCACGCTCGAGTCGAGGATGCCGTCGCCGGTGTCCCAGATGACGAGGTCGAGTGTGAACGTCTCTCCCGCGGTGACGGGCGCCGACGAGGTGAGCCAGCCCGTGGCGCCGCCGGCGGTGCTGGTCTTGTTGCCGCCGCCTCCGCCCAGGCCGCCATAGGCCGCACACCACTGGCCGGAGATGCCGAACCCCGTGCCCGCCAGCTCGCCGGTGCCGCCGGGGCACTGCGAGGTCGAGGGCACCGCCATCGGAGCGCAGCCGATGTCGACGCTCGGCGTGCAGCGATCGAAGAAGCCGTTGTTGACGCTGACGGGGTTCTTCATCGCGTCGAACGACATGTTGTCGGGCGTGCCGTTGTTGAAGCCCTTCGCCGAGAGGTAGGCGATGAAGCCGTCGTTGAAGCGCGAACAGATGTACGCCGGCCACTCGCTCGAGAAGAAGTTCAGATCGAACTTGATGCCGGACGAGTTCGGCGGCGCCTTCAACGTGAGCTGGATGTCGACGACGTCGTGAACGTCCGTCGCTTGCATGCAGCCCTTCGCCGCCTTCGGGAAACCGCTCGGCAGCGAGCCCGTCGCATTCCAGTCCTTGCCGCCGGACACCGGCGTCAGGTTCGGATCCTCGCCGCCGAAGCGCGCGTTGCCCGGGCCGTCGAACTCCTGCGCGTAGCCGGTGCTGAGCACGCCGAGCGACGCCCCCTCGCGCGGCTTCAGCACGGCACCGAACTTCGGGAGCACGCCGTGCTGCGCTGCGTTCGGCGAGCCGCCGCCGGAGGTGCCGCGGGTGAACGCCGCGGAGACGAGGCCGTAGCCGTCTTTCGCCACGGTCGCGCAGATACCCATCGCCTTCGCGAAGTCCTCCGCGGTCCCGTTGGCGGAGAGGGCGCTGTCACAGGTGGGAGGGTTGTCCACCTTGCCGTCACCATCGTCGTCACAGTTGTTGCCGGGGATATCGTAGTTCCCCTTCATCGGCACGCACGGCATGCCCGGGGTGCCGCCGTCGCCGCCCTTGCCGCCGCCGAGCACCCCGCCGCTGCTGTTCGTTCCGTCACCGGGCGCGGGCGTGGTGTTGTCGAACCCTGATTTCTGCGCCGAAGAGCAGGCAAAGAGGGCGGTCGATGCGAGACTGGCAATTCCAAGAAGGCGAACGGTGCGACGCATGGACGACTCTCCGTGTGGCAAAGGGACGCCGAAGTGTACCCCCGGCGGGGCCCTTTGCCAGCGCCGCAAACCCTTCTTTATAACTCGGAAAAGTCGACCGAGGACGGACGCGGCGGCATACTTCTCGTGGACGAGAACGAACGTTTCCATCGTTCTCGATCACGAAGCATGTGTCGTCTGCTTGGTATCGTTGCATCGGAGCTAACGGAGTTCGGCCTTGGACTGACCGAGGCCCCGCGCTGCCTCGCGAAGCTGTCGCGTGAGCATCGTGATGGATGGGGGATCGCCATTCATCGCGCCGGCGGTGTCGACGATCCGACGTGGCTGCTGCACAAGGGAACGGCGCCCGCGGTCGACGATCATCGCTTCCACGAGCTCGCCTCCGCGAGCCGCGGCCATCTGCTCGTCGCGCACATCCGCCAGAAGACGGTCGGTCCCACGCGCCTCGAGAACACGCATCCGTTCCTGAGCGACGGCTGGGTCTTCGCGCACAACGGGACCATCCAGCACCAGGACGGCCTGCGCGCAGGTTGCTCGGTGCGGCGCCTCCGCGAGATCACGGGCGACACCGACAGCGAGCTCTTCTTCGCCTACGTGCTCACGCGCATGGATGAGCGGGGCCTCGTTCGGCTCGACGGCGCGACCGACCATCGCCGCCGCGACGAGCTCACGCAGATGCTGCACGAGCTCACGGTGGAGCTCCGCGCGCAGCGCATCGGCGCGTTCAATTTCCTGCTGTCCGACGGACAGACGACGTTCGCGCATCGATTCGGGAGATCCCTCTTCGTGCTCGAGCGGGCGCCTGGCGACCCGGTGCGCGAGGTACGCCCGATCGACGAGGCTGCGACCATCACCACGAAGTGGACGTCGAGGCGGAAGGCCATCCTCCTCGCCTCGGAGCGAACGACCGACGAGCCGTGGCGTGAGATCGAGGACGGGACGCTGCTCCGGATCGACCGGTCGCCGGTGCCGCACATCGTTACCGTCGGCACCGTCAACGCGCCCCCCACGCGCGTCGCTTCCTGAGCGAGCCCGCGGGAGCGCGGTGATACGCTTGCCGTGTGCTGCGCTCCATCACCACCACCACGCTCGCGGTCACTCTCTCCTCCGTCGCGCTCTTCGCGTCCGCCTCGCTCGTCGGTTGCGGCGCGCCGCAATCGAAGATGGTCGCGACCAAGGACGACGGCGTTCCCGCCAACTCCGCGTCCGAGCAGCGCCTCGCCATGGAGGGCAAGATCAAGCCCGCACCGGCGCCGGCCGAGGACGATCCGACGCAGCCGTTGACGACGCCGATGGGCGGCGATTCGACGCCGACCACGACGGCCGCCGCGCCCGCAGCGAGCGGCAAGGGCGGCAAGGGCCCGAAGGAGGCCAAGGGTCCGAAGGAAGCGAAGGATCCCAAGGAGGCGAAAGGCAGCGCGGGCAAGGTCTCACGCGCCGAGTGCAAGCAGACGTTCGACAGGTACATCGACCTCACGCTCGCCTCGGACACCCGCTTCGAGGGGATCCCGCCGGAGATGATCGCGCAGCTGAAGGAGCAAGCGCTCTCGCAAGCGCAGTCGCAGAAGGGCGATCCGTGCAGCACGCAGGACGTGACCCGCGCCCAGTACACCTGCGCGATGAGCGCTCCGACGACCGCCGCATGGCAGCGCTGCATGAAGTGACGCTTGCCCCGACCGGGCCACGTACCGGCGCAAGGGTTGGAGATCGCACAACTTCTTGGCCTATCCGGTAAAACGGACAGTTATCCATCTTGACAGACCGTCCGCTAAAACGGATATTCAACGGGTCGGAGCTGGAGGCCAGGAACCCAATGAGCAAGAGCAGCGCGGCCGCGAACGTCATCGATCTGGAAGCCTTTCGTCAGCGCAAGATGCGCGACTCGAAGGAGCCCGAGAGCGCGATGCCGGCAGCGAGCGACGCCGCGCTCTTCGTTCCGGTCGTTCCCGTTTGGCTCTGCTGGGTGCCGCTCTGGGCGCCGGTCGTCCAGTAGGATGACCGCGGCCACGTGAAGTCCGTCCACGAGAGCTCGAAGAAGTCCGCGGCGACGAAGGTCGCCGCGCCCGCTCCTGCCGAGCACGCAGCGTCGACGCACGACGAGCAGCCGCCGTCCGACTGGGCCTATCAGCCCGACGGCGAAGCGGCGCAGGACCTCGCGCCCGTGGTCGGCGTCAACCTGCGACGGCTCCGCATGCGACGCGGGCTCTCGCTGGAGAAGCTCGCGAACAAGTCCGGCGTCAGCCGCGCCATGCTCGGGCAGATCGAGCTCGGGCAGAGCGCGCCCACCATCAACGTGCTGTGGAAGATCGCCCGCGCGCTCGACGTGACGTTCGCCACGCTCATCCAGGCGCGCGAGGCCGGCGGTCCCACCGTCCTCAAGAAGGCGCAGGCCAAGGTCCTCACCAGCCAGGGCGGGCAGTTCAGCTCGCGCGCGCTGTTTCCGTTCGACGGGCCGCGCCGCGCCGAGTTCTACGAGCTCCGCCTCGCGCCGAAGGCGGAGGAGAGCGCCGACGCGCACGCTCCCGGCACCGTCGAGAACCTCGTGGTCGCCGAAGGGCAGCTCGAGCTCGTGGTCGGCGAAGGCACGCATCGCGAGACCCATCGCCTCGATACGGGAGACGCCATCGTCTTCGAGGCCGACGTCGCGCACGTCTACACGAACACGGGCACCAAGGACTGCGTCATGTACCTCGTCATGACGTACGCCGAAGCGGATCGCGTCTGAGCTGCTCTACAGCTTCACGTCGCGCGCGGCGATCAAGACCACGTCCTCGCTGCCCTTGAACACATACGACGTCGGGTTGACGACGATCTTGTCGCCCTCCTCCACGCCCACGAGGAGCGCGTTGTGGTCCTCCTTCATGTGGACCATCAACTCGAGGAACGATTTCCCTTTCCAGTCGTTGGTCAGCGAGCAGCGCGAGAAGCGATTGCCGTGCTCGCGCGTCAGCAGCTCGCTGAAGACGCTCATCACGCCGCGCGTGATGGCGGACTGCGCGAGCAGAAACGCGCTCTGCTCGCCGCTGACCACGTAGTCGTTGACCTTCCCCATCTCGAGGTGGTGCGCGTGCTCGCGGCGGTTGATCTCGGCGACCGTGTAGATGTCGGGATTGAGCCGCTCGATGGTGAGCGCAGCGAGGACCGTGCGCGCGTCGGCGTCGCGCTCCTTGCGACCCTTCGATGTGTCGGCGAGGAGGATGCAGCGCGCCGCGCGACGAATGCCGGCTTTTTCCAGGGCTTCGAGCTTCGTGAAGTCGTCGTTGAGGAACTGCACGCGCGCGCGTGAGGGCACGTCGCGGAGCTGCGGGATGCCGCCTTCGAGCTCGGCAAGCACCACGATCACGCGGTCGTCGTCGGGATAGGCGGCGACGAACTCCTTGATGATGATCTCGGCCTTGCGGTTCCAACCGCAGACGATGAGGTGATCGCGGAGATCTTCCCAGTCCATGATGAGCTCACCGGAACGCATGCGATCGGAGACGAGAGCAGAGATCGTTCCGACGAAGGTCGCGAAAGTGAACAGCCCCGTCAAGATGACGAAGACCGCCACGACATGGCCGCCGAACGAGTGGGGCGGACCGGGAATCGGCTCGGTGGCGATCACCGAGTAGACGCTGAACCAGAAGGCCTGCGGAAACGTGGCCAGCGACGGGTTGGTGTCGCGCTCGAACATGACGAGCGCCGAGCTCGCGAAGACCACCGCCAGCAGCACGAAGCCCGACGCGAAGAACACCTCCCGCGCTCCCTTGCGCAGCACGCGCGGGAAGAGGAGCACGCGATGCCGCGCGATCTTGAGGAGGCGGAGCAGCCGGAAGATGCGGAGCAGCGCCAGCGCCGCGAGCCAGCCCGGCGGAACCGCCGACGCGCCTTCCACGAACGGCAGCCGCGCCGCGGCGAGCAACGGGAGCACGGCGAGGATGTCGAGCCAGTACTCCTTGAAGAACCCGCGACGGCTCGCGGCGATGCGGTACCTGGCGCAGAGCTCGAGGACGAAGATCGCCGAGATGGCATGCACGACGTAGACGACCGAGGGCTTCGGATACGTCGACGTCGTCTCGATCACCGTCAGCGCCGCGGACGAGATGATGAGCCCGCCGAGGAACGTCTCGACCGCGGGTCGTCCCAGAAAACGCAAGAGGCCCGCGCGCGGAGCTCGTGGCAGCCGCATGCTCGCGCGCGCGCGACCGTCGCTCATGCAGCGATGCCGAGCCTCGTGAGGAGCGCGCCGACGTCGGGGTCACGACCGAGGAAGGTGCGGTAGAGCGCGGCCGGATCGTCGGTGTCGCCGCGCGCGAGGATGGTGCGCCGGAAGTGACCGCCGACCTCGCTGCTCAGGATGCCGCCCTCGCGGAAGCGCCCGAACGCGTCGGCCTCGAGCACCTCCGACCACTGGTAGGAGTAGTAGCCGGCGGCATAGCCGTAGGCCGCGCCGAAGAGGTGCGAGAACGACGCGAGCATCGCGTAGTCGGCGGGGAGCTCGACGGGCGAGAACTTCGCGAACACGCCGCGGGCGAAGTCCATGATGTTGCCGTGCACCGCCGGGTCGTACTCGGTGTGGAGCAGCAGATCGACGGTGGAGAAGCCGAGCTGGCGCATGAGCGCGTTCGCGGCGCGATACGTGCGCGCGGAGAGCATGCGCTTCTTCACGTCGGCGGGGATGGGCGCGCCGGTCTCGGAGTGACGGGCGAAGCGATCGAGCGCCTCGCTCTCCCAGCACCAGTTCTCCATGATCATCGACGGCAGCTCGACGAAGTCGCTGACCACGCGCGTGCCTGCGAGGGAGCGGATCGGCACCTCGGAGAGCACGTGATGCATCATGTGCCCGAACTCGTGGAACAGCGTCTCCACCTCGCGATGGTTGAGGAGGGCGGGCTGACCGGGGGCGCGCGGCGGGGTCACGTTGCCGACGACGACCGCCACGTTCTCGAGCTCGTGTTGCGTGCCCGGGAGTCGGTCGACGACTCCCCCCATCCACGCGCCGTCGCGCTTGGTCTCGCGCGGGAAGAGATCGAGATAGAAGCCGCCGAGCTTCTTCCCGTCGTGGTCGATGACCGACCACGCGGTCACGTCGTCGTGCCAGACGCGCGCCGCGACGTCGCGCTCGATGGTCACGCCGTAGAGGCT
>JAYTZB010000966.1:0-7107 GCA_043742085.1 Polyangiaceae bacterium | reverse complement strand
CGAAGATCTGGATCTCGTCGGCGTTGGGCGGCTCGGCGGGGGCGGGCGGCATCTGTCCGTTCTTCATCCGGAGGAGCGACATCGCGGCGAGCGTCTTCGTCGGGTCGGCCTTCGAGGGCTTCTGGAAGTCGTCGTAGTCGAGGAGACGAGGCGCGCCGGGTGTCGTGCCCTCGTGGCACGAGAGGCATCGATTCTCGACGACGGCCTGCACGTCACAGGGCAGGCGAGTCACGAGGCCCGAGCCCGCGGGACCGGTCGCGGCCGGTTGGTTGTCGGGCCCGAGGACCACGTCGCCCGCATCGACATCGCCGCCGCCGAGATCGCTCAGGTGCTCCGTCGCGCCCTTGCCGCACGCGATGGCAGCCGCAAGCGCGCCAAGGATGGCCGCGTAGACGAGGCGGTGGAAGCGCATCTCCTCTCATCATGTTCCGGGAATGCAGGGAGCGCACCGATTTCGTGATGGCGGTGGATGTCGGATGAACGAGCTTCAGCGCGCGGGATTTTCGGTGGTCGTCGCGTCGGCCAGCATCGTGACCGTAGCCGCGCTCGGCGGGAGCGGCGCGGGCGCTGGCCACCGCGGCGGAGGAGCACCGGCGATGAGGCTGCTCGCCATCACCAGCCGCACGAGCGTCATCGACACGAGCGCGCAGGCCGGACCGAGCGCCGCGAGGAAGAGCGTGCGCGGCAGCCGTCGCGGCGGCGTGGTGCGGCGGCGCTTTCGCGCGGTCGGGCCGCCGCGGAGGTCGCGCGCTCGTGCCGGGGCCTCGCCGCTCTTGATCGCGAGCAGCGCAGCGCGAAGCTGGCTGGGGGTCGCGAAGCGCATCTCGCGCTCCCGTGCGAGGCAGCGACGCACGACGATGTCGAGCGCCTCGGGCACCTCCGCACGGACGCCGCGCATCGACGGAGGCACCCGTCCGATCACCCGCATCATCTCGGGCAGCGAGGACGCGGTGAACGCGCGTGTGCCCGTGACCAGCTCGTAGAGCACGGCGCCCAGGGCCCATACGTCGGCGCGACCGTCGACGTCCTTGCGCGCGCCCAGCTGCTCGGGCGACGCGTAGCCCGGCGAGCACGTCACGAGCGGATCGTCCGGAGCCGATGCGCGCGGCACCGACGGCGCGAAGTCGATGATCTTGAGGCACGGGCCGCGCGCGCCCGCGCGCACCACGAGGAGGTTCGCCGGCTTGATGTCCCCGTGGACGATCCCCGCGGCGTGCGCCTCCGTGAGGCCGTCGCAGGCCTGGATCATGAGCTCGATGGCCTCGGCGACGGGCAGCCGGCCTGCCGGCGCGTTGCGGAGGCGGACCTCGAGGTCCTCGCCGTCGAGCCGCTCCATCACCACGAACGGCTCGCCGGAGGGGAGGCGGCCGGCGTCCAGCGTGCGGACCACATGCGGGCTATCGACGGTCGCGATGCTCTGGGCATGCGTGTAGATCGCATCGGCCGCCAGGTCGTGCTGGAGGCGCGCGTCGGTGATCACCTTCATCGCGAGCGGCTCTTCACCGTCGGGATGGGTCACCTCGAAGAGGACCGAGAAGCCGCCGCGGCCGAGGAGCGCGCCGATGGTGTACCCGCAGACGACGGTGGGCGGCGGCTGCGGCTCGTCCACGAGGTCGAGGATCTCGACGGACGGCAGGTGCCCGTCGTAGCGCTCGTCGTCGTCGTCGTCGTCCTCGTACGCCGGGCGCGAAGGCGCCTTCGGTGCGAAGATCCGACCCGGTCGCGCCATGCCGAGGCAGGGCAGGGTCGACGACACGAGGACGGGCATGAACGGCTACGAAGCACCGCTCATGCCCGCTCGAGCATGCACGAAAGCGCCTGTTTCCGGGGGTGATCCGGATTGAGGGGGGCGCGCCCCACTGGATCGCCGAAGCCTTACTCGAGGGCGATGTCGACGCGACGATCACGCTGCCAGCTGTCGTCGTCCTGGCCTTCGGCATCGAGCTCGCCGCGCGAGGTCTTCGACATGCGATTGGTCCCGACGCCGAGGCGCGCGAGGTAGATGTGAACCGCGTCGGCGCGATGATCGCCGAGCACCATGTTGTACTCGGTCTCCCCGCGCGGATCGGCGCGGCCGACGAGGGCGAGCTTGCGGCCCTTCAGCGGCCCGGTGGTGACGCACTTCGCAACCTGCTCGAGGACATCGCGGTCCTGCGGCAAGAGGGCAGCCTCGTCGTAATCGAACTTCGGCGCGCGGTCGGCATTGCCGAACGTGACGTTGCACAGCTTCGCGAGCTGGTCATCGACACGCACGTTACCGAGGTTGCCGGAGGTCGTGCTCACCTGAGAAACGTCCTTCGCGACGGGCTTCTTCGCACACCCAGTGGCCAGCACGAGGGTGCAGGCGAGAACAACAGCTGACGTTCGGAACATTGGAATTCCTCCTCTCCATGGCGGGTACTAGGTCGGCGGAGAACCGGACAAGTTCTCGGGCGCTGCCTGTAGCCCGCAACGTCACGAAATGCGGTTAAAATGGCTACTTCACGCAGCGGAAGCCGACGTCGGGCTGGCGCGCCGTGGGGCTCGCCTTGAAGCGCGCGGTGCTCCGCAGATCGGCCTCGAGCTCGCTCGTCCACGACCCACCACGGAGCACGCGCGCTGCCGTCCCGCACGTGTTCTGTCCGTAGTTGCAGAACGGCGCGTCGACCCACTCCGCGACGTTGCCGGCCATGTCGAACGAGCCGAACGCGCTCACGCCTTCCGGGAACGCGCCCGTCGGCGACGTCGACTCGTAGCGGTCGTCGCCCTCGAGCCGGCGCGCGATGGTCTCGCGCTCGCGGCGGACGCCTCTCGCGCAGCCGTCGTCGCACCCGTTCGCGCGCCGGGGCGACGGCACGTCGTGGCCCCACGGATAGACGCGGCCGTCGGCGCCGCGCGCGGCGTACTCCCACTGCACCTCGGTGGGGAGCTTCTTGCCCGCCCAGGTGCAGAACGCGGCGGCGTCGTCGAACGAGACGCAGTTCATCGGGTGATCGTTGCGATTCGCGCGCGCCTCGTTGCAGAAGGCGCTCCAGGTGGCGCGGTCCTCCTTCGTGATGCCGGTCCACTCGGCCTGCGCGTGGCCGCCGGGGCAGCCCTTCCGGTCCACGCAGTCCTTGTATTCTGCAACGCTGACCTCGGTGGCGTCGATGCAGAATGCACTGATCTTCACGAGGTGCGCGGGCTGCTCCTCCTTGGGGCCCTCGTCAGTGCCGATCATGACGTCGGCGGCCGGCACGCGGACCATGCCCTTCGGGCAGAACGGCATGCCGGCGGCGGCCGCCCCCGCATCGTCGGCGGCCCCGCTGGGACGGCTCGAAGGACCGCCGCGCAGGATCACGATGGCGCCCACCGCGATGGCGACGGCTGCGGCGATGCCGCCGAGCGCGAGGAGCCTCGGCGAGGGGCCCTCGACCGGCACGGCGCCGTGCGCGCCGTGGTCGTCGTCGCTCGCCTTGTTGCTGCTGTTGCTGCTGTTGCCGTCGGCGCTATCGGCGAGCGGGAGGGTCCGCGCGATGGCGAGGCGATCGGTGGAGGTCTGCGTCTCCGGCACGCCGCCGCCGCTCGGGACGCGGACGGGGCCCGTGGTGGTCACGGGCATCTTCACCGGCCCGGTGCCGGAGAGGTGGGTCGCGATGCCGAGCCGCTCGCAGAACGCGGCATAGGCCTCGATGGCGTTGGGGTAGCGGAGCGCGCGATCGCGCTCGAGCGCGCGGGCGAACCACGCGTCGAAGCCGGCGGGGAGCGCGCCGCCCGCGCCCACCTCGGCGGCGCGCACGCTCGCTCTCGGGATCGGATCGAGCACCAGCTCGCGGAGGAACGCGCTCAGCGCCATCTCCTTCGCCTCCGCGGAGAGCCAGAACGATCGCCCGGTGAGCATGGTGAACGCGACGAGCGCCAGCGCCCAGACGTCGGTGGCGGGGCTGATGTCTGCGTTGCGCTCGGTCTGCTCGGGCGCCATCCACAGCGGCGAGCCGATGGCGCCCGTGTTGCTCCCGCGCGCCGCCTCGAGGACCTTCGCGATGCCGAAGTCGAGGACCTTGACGGTGTACGACTCCTGCGCGCGCCGCGACTCGGCGAGAAACACGTTCTCCGGCTTCAGATCGCGATGCACGATGCCGGCCTGGTGCGCGGCGCCGAGCGCGTGACAGATCTGCGCCAGGATGGCGGCGGTCTCGTTGGCCTCGAAGGCGCCGCGCCGCTTGATGGCGGCGGCGAGATCCTCGCCGTTGAGGAGCTCCATCGCGAGCCAGGGCGCGCCCGAGGTGGGATCGACGCCGGCCCCCACCACCTCGACGACGTGCTCGCTCGCGATCCTGGCGCCGACCCGCGCCTCGAGCGTGAACTTGTCGCGCAGCTCGCGGCTGCTCACGAGCCCGGGGTGCATCAGCTTCAACGCGCGCTGGCGCCCGGTGGTGATCTGCTCGGCCACGTAGACCGCGCCCATGCCGCCCTGCGCGAGCTTCTTCACGACGCGGAACTGGCCCGCGAACGTGGCGCCGGGCGCGAGATCGGCGACGCCGGTGCTCATCGACCGCCGATGCTACTCGACGTCGGATGCGACGCGGGAAGGAGGGCGAGGTGTAGGCATGCGCGGTGTCGCTGGAACTTGCCACCCATGCTGGATCGTTGGGCATTTCGAGACGCGAATGGGAGGCGAACGGCAGAAGCGGCCCTTGCCCGCGCGCGCCGTCGCGGCGAATGTCTCGCCCGGAGGCGACGACGACGATGCACGCGCAGCAAACGCACCAGGGCTTCGGCTTTTCGAGAGGGCCCGCTCATCTCGAGCAGCCCATCTGGCTCGTCTACGTGGAGGGCGGCGAGACCGTCGGTCCCGTCTCGGCGCGCCAGCTCGCGCGCGGCATCCGCGCCGGTCGCGTTCCCGCCGATGCCAGCGTGCAGCGCAGCGGCGACGTCTTCTGGTCCGGGATCCTCGACGAGGCGGACATCATCGCCGCGCTGAAGACCCTGTGATTTCGCTCTGACGACGCTCCCTCCGCAGACTCGGCAGACCTTCCTCGATTCACCGAGGACGCCGCAGATCGCGCTGCTGCTCGCGGCGCCGGGGCGCGTGCTCGCGGCCCATGCCGCGCGTGCTCTGGCCGATCCGCCACGCTGGAGCGACGTGCTCGCGGCGCTGTCGGTGCCGACCGCGATCATCGGTGCTGCCATCGCGTTCGGTTACGCGGGCGCGCTGCTCCTTCCGCATTTCGTCGGCAACGTGCTCCTGCTCGCGGCGTCGTTCGCGATCCAGTCCTTCGCGGCGGCGCTCGTCGGGCGCGTCCTCTACGGGCGCGGCGCGCGTGCGACGCTCGTGCCGTTCGCGCTGACGCTCGTCGCACAGGAGGTGCTCTTCGTGGGCGTCGCCGTGTCGAGCGTGGTGCTTCCGTGGAAGGCCGGCATCGGTGTCGGCGCGCTGATCGGCGTCGCGTGCCTGTCGTGGAACGTGGTCCTCGACTATGCGCTGTTCCGCGCGTTCGATCGCGCGCCCGCGCGCGTCGCCGCCCGTCGCGCGCGGGCGGCGCTTGCCGTCGTGCTGCACTTCGCGACCATCGCCGTGCTCGTCGGCTTCTACGCGCACGTGCAGGATCTGCTGCCCTATCCCGTGGGGCGGCCGTGAACCGCGCTCGATTCGGGCGATTCTCGGTGGCGCTCGTGCTGCTCACGCTCGCGCTGCTGGCGAGCATGCTCCATCGGGGGACCGAGCGCGCGTGGACGCCGGCGCGCATCGGCGAGCACTGGGTCCTCGAGGGCGACGTGCACGTCCACACCTCCTTCGCGGGCGCGCTCTCGACTCCGGTCGACATCCCGCTCCTCGCGCATCGGCGCCAGCTCGACTTCGTGGCGATCACCGAGCACAACGCCTCGTTCGGCGGCGAGGTGACACGCGTCCTCGCGCGCCGCCTCGCGCCGGACCTCATCGTGCTGCCGTCGGAGGAGATCACCAACCGCGCGTACCACGTCCTCGCGATCGGGCTCGAGCACCGCGTGGACCCCGCACTGCCGCTCTCGGCCATCGCCGACGACGTGCATGCGCAGGGCGGCATCGTGGTCGCGGCCCATCCCACGCGCGATACGTGGCCACTGCTGCTCGGCCTCGCCGGTGAGAAGAAGCTCGATGGCGCGGAGGTCTTCCATCCCACGATCTTCCTGCGCGAAGGCCGAGCGCGCGAGCACGCCGACTTCCTCGCGGAGGCCTCGCGTCGCGCCGGTGCTCCGCTCGTCGCCTTCGGGAGCTCGGACTATCACGGCGGATCGCAGCTCGGCACGTCGCGGACGATCGTGCTCGCCCGCGAGCGCACGGCGGCGTCGATCCTCGAGGCGATCAAGGCCGGTCGCGTGGTCGCCGTGACCAACGACGGACGAACGGCGGGAGAACCTCGCTGGGTCCAGGCCCTCGCCGATGCCGGCGTCCGATCACGCGCGAGCGATGCCTACAACGTCGATTCCCCGGGCGCGCACGTCGGCCTGGCCGAACGCATCGTCGCCGGCCTGACGCTGCTCTTCCTCGTGCTGGCGCTCCTCCGGCGCCGCTCGGTCAGCCCACCGCCTCGGCCACGCTCTCGCTCTCGCTCTCGCTCTCGCTCTCTTCGAGCGCGCTGAGGATCTCGACCTGCAAGAGGAGCAGCCGCGTCTGAACGAGCGCCTTGCCGTCGAGCTCGGCGCCGCGCGCAAGGCTCGCGCGAAGCCGACGGTTGGCTCGAGCTCGGCGTTGCCGCGCACGAGGGCGTCCACCATCTCGCCGATGGCGGCGACGTCGCGGGCGCGGATCGGTCCGATCGAGCCGTTGGCGCGCGCGACGCGACGGATCCACAGGAGGTCGATGGCCTCCTGGGCGCCGTTGCTGCGCGCGCGGCAGTACGCGTGCGCGGTGACGACGTCGATCTCGTGCGCGACTAGCGCGGCGCTAATCCGGGAGAGTAGCCCCGGCCGATCGTCGGCGACGATGCAGATGGCGACCACGCGCTCCGGGAGATCTCTCCAGATCTCGACGCGCGTGGCGCTCGCTTCGCGCCGGGCGGCGACGCCGGCATGCGCGAGCATCGCCTCGTCATCGAACGCTTCGCAATACGACGACGGCATCGACGCGATGAACTCCTGGGGGGACTCGAGACGGACCATCCTCGA
>JAYTZB010000965.1:0-4220 GCA_043742085.1 Polyangiaceae bacterium | reverse complement strand
GTCTTGCTGAAGAACTGTTCGATGGTGCGCGAGACCTGAAAGAAGTCGCCGATGTTTCGCGGCGCATGGCGCTCGAAGACAAACCCGGCCCCCTTCTCCTCCATGCCCATCTCATCGCTCGGCTTGATGCGACCCGCGACCGTGCCCGCCACGCCGCCGTCGGTCACGGGGATGCGTCCCATCGTGTCGATGACGTGCCGGTAGAACGAGGGGAAGAAGCGGAAGCCGTGCTCGCCCGGCAGATCCTTGCGGCCGTCCGTGCCGGTGCCTGCGATGAGCTGGCTACAGGCCTTGCCGCCCGGCTCGTTCTTCGATTCGTAGACGTCGACCTCGAAGCCGCGCTCGATGAGCTCGTGCGCGGCGGTCATGCCGCCGATGCCACCGCCGAGGATGGCGACGCGCTTCGGGACGCTGGGAGGCGAGGGCGAGGGCGAGGGCGAGGCCGAGGGTGAAGGCGTGACGCCGCCGAGGGCCTTGATGATGCGCGGGACGTCGTCGCTCTCGCGGGTGCGGATGAGGCGCGCCACGAGGTGGAGCCCGCCCCAGGGCTTGACGATGTTTCTTGCGACGAGCGCCGCGCGTCCGTCGAGCCGAGCCGTGACGAGGGCGCGACCGTTGTCGTCGAGGGGCGCCAGCTCGACGGCGGCGCGCCACGCGAGATCGCGAGCCACCGAGATGCCGATCTTGTTGACCGAGGCGTACTCGATGCCGGCCATGCGATCGAGCAGCCCGATCCACGGCGAGACCTGGCCGATGACCCCGTCGACCTCGCGCATGAGGCCGCCGACGATCTGGCTGATGTGATCGAAGTCGCCGCGAATGTCCACGATGCGGGGTCCAGGGGACGTCTCGGCGGTGGCGACGGAGAGATCGAGCAAGAGGTGCGCGCTCAGCCCCGAATAGAGATGCTGGAGGATGGTGGGCTCGTGCTCCTTGCAGGCATCGAGCGAGATCTTCCACGACTCGCTCACCGAGCGACCGGCGCGGTAGGCCTCGACCGCATCGAGGTAGCGGTTGGCGAAGCGCGTATCGAGCCGGTTCATCCGATCGGCATCGAGGAACGCGCCGCTGCGGATGCCCTTCCGCACCTCGACGGTGACGCGGCGATAGAGCGCCGCGAAGTATCCGACCCGGTCGCCGGCGGTGATGGCGCCGGCGATGATGGTGTCGAGCCCGTCGATGACTTCGTCGATGTTGCGTGCGCTCATCCGCTGGTCGGCTCCTTCGCGCGCTCGAGACCGTGTGCGCGGATCAAATTGTAGACATGGGATCGAGTCACTTCGAGACGACGCGCCGCTTCGACGACGTTCCATCCCGTCTCCTCGAGGGTGCGGAGGACGAGCTGCCCCTGGAAGCGCCGCGTGGCGGCCTGGAAGCTCGTGGCCGCCTCGGGCGCGGCGGACGCTTCGTCCGGGAAGACGTGACGGGTCTCGATCTGCGTGGCGCCCTCGCCGGCCGCCCGGATCACGGCCGCCTCGACGGAGTTCTCGAGCTGCCGCACGTTGCCCGGCCAGTCCGCGGTCTCCGCGGCGCGAATGGCCGCGCGCGAGATCGAGAGCGGCAACAGCGAGTGTTGATCGCACGCTCGCGTGACGAAGAGCGTGACGAGATCGCGAATGTCCTCGGGTCGCGCCGCCAGCGACGGAACACGAATGGGCAGGATCTCCAGGCGATAGAAGAGGTCCTCGCGAAAGGTCCGGCGCTCCACCGCCGCCTTCAGATCGACGTTCGTGGCGGCGATGATGCGTACGTCTGCGTGCTCGGCCTTCGTGGCGCCGAGCGGGAAGTACTCGAGCGACTGCAGGAGCTGGAGGAGCTTCGACTGCGCGCTCGCGGGGAGCGCGTCGATCTCGTCGAGGAAGAGCGTACCGCCCTCGGCGGCCGCGACCTTGCCGAGGATGCGATGCGTTGCGGTGGAGTGCGCGCCGGGCATCGCGCCGAAGAGCTCGCTCTCGACGAGCGCCTCGGGAAGCGTCGCGCAGCTGAGCTCGACGAACGGCTGCGCGGCGCGCGGGCTGTTGGTGTGGATGACCCGCGCGAGGTGCGTCTTGCCGGTGCCCGACGGCCCGGTGAGGAGGACCGCGATCTTTCGCGGCGCCGCCGCGGCGATGTCGCGCAGGAGGCGCGCGATGACGTCGCTCCGCCCAGCGAACGCGCCGAGCTGCAGCGTCGCGCGATACGGTCGCGTGGGATCCTGCGCATCGCGCTCGCGCCGCCGAAGCAGCAGGCGGTCGGCGAGCGCCGTGAGGTGGTGGGCGAAGAGCTCGGCGCGCGCGCGGTCCTCCTCGGTGAACGGCCCGGGCTCGCGCCGGTCCTGGAGGTACACGACGCCGAAGGGAGGATCGGTGCCGATGGGCGCGCAGAGCACCGCCTCGATGCGGTTCTTCTTCACGCTCTCGCGCGCGTCGAAGCGCGGATCGTCGAGCGCCGAAGCGCTCACGATGGTGCGACCGGTGGCGATGGCCTCCGCGATGACGCCACGCGAGATGGCGGCGCGGGTCTCGGCGACGTCGGCCTCCGAGAGACCTGTTGCGATCCACCAGAGGCCCTGGTCCTTCGGACAAGCGTCGTCGCGGAGCTCGATGTAGCCGCGGGTGGCGGTGCTCGTCTGGAGGATGAGCGCGAGCGCTTCGTGGAGGAATACCTCGAGGTCGTCCTTCGCACCGAGATCCAGCAACTTGCGGTAGAGGTCGCGCTCGGCCTTGAGCGCCGTCGCTTCGGCCTCGAGACTTCGCGGGGGCGTGCGGAGCGTCACAGCTCCAGCGTACGCGCGCCGGTGTTTCCGTAACAGGACGCCGCGGTGTCCAGCACCGTGGACACCTCTGTCCAAAAAATTCGACAGCTCCGACAGCGCACGTCGCGTGTCAGGAGGCGGCCCTCGCCGACGCGACGGGCGCCAGCCGCAGCATCGGAAGGGTGCTGCGGCTCCCGTGAAGTGCCGGATTTTGTGCGCCGTTGGTCGCGAACTGCACGGCGCCGGCCACGGTCTCGTGGACCGCGCCCAGGCTCACGGCGCCGTCGGGCGCTCGCCCGAGGACGTCGAGGAGGTGGTGGGTGAAGACGCCATGGCGATACGAGGGCTCCTCGTTCGCTCCTTCCTTGTCGCTGCACGCCGTCAGCAGGGCGGCGCGGCTCCCGAACGCGAGACGGTTGAGGGACACGCGATCGAGGCGCCGGACGCGCGGTCCGCTCCACAGGCCGGGGCCCTCGAAGGTGCGACCGCCAGCGGCGCCGTTGAACGACGCGTCGAGCACGACGGTGATGCTGCGCGCGTCGATGCGGCGGACCCAGGCGGAGAGCTCGGACACGAGGTTGATCGCCGTCGCGCCCAGTCGCTTGTAGTCGGTGTCGTGCGTGACCGCGTGAATCGAGGGCTCGCCGCACGATGCGTCGACCTCGGGGCTGCCGTGACCGGCGAAGTAGACGAGGAGATCGTCTTCCTTGCCGACGAGGCGCGGTAGCTCCTCGGTCATCACGCGCGTGATGCGCGCCTTCGTCGCACGATCGTCGACGAGCAGCGTGACCTGACGACTGCCATCGACGCGCTCGTTGAGGAGCGCGGCAAGCGCTTCGGCATCGGCGCGAGCGAACTCGAGGTCGCGAATCTTCTCGTCGGCGTAGTTGTTGATCCCGACGATCACGGCGTGGAACATTTCCGCCTGCGAAGCAGAGACCGTGCCGATCGCGGACGCGCGCCGATCAGGCTTCAAAACAGGCTCTGCGTGGCACCGACCGAGAGGTCCGTGTCGACGATCGTCGACACGAGGTGATCGCGACGACGACGAACGTCGACGAAGTCAGGCGCCGTGCGGGCCCGTGGCCTCGTAGAGCTCCTTGAGGAGCGCGACACCCGGCTTGCTCTTGCCTTCGGCGATCGACCACACCGCAGCACGGATGGCCTCGTTCACGGGAACCGCGACGCCGTGCTTGCGTCCGCGATCGATGACCTCTCCGTTGAGGAAATCGACCGCGGGCGTGCGACCGCGCTCGATCGCGGAGAGCATCGAGCTCTTCATGCGGCGGTAGCGAAAGCCGACCGCGAGCAGGAGGCCGTGCTTCGCGACCAGGCTCGGCGAGCCCGCCGACGCGCGCTCTGCGTCGTCGAGGGCGATCCACGAGAGGTCGATGGTGCCCGACACCTTCTCGAGGCGAACGCTCTCCTTGCGCGCGACCTGCGTCACCTCGGTCATGATCTCGAGCGCGAGGCGTCGGACGAAGCG
>JAYTZB010000964.1:0-1941 GCA_043742085.1 Polyangiaceae bacterium | reverse complement strand
CTCGAGGAGCAGCGCCAGAAGATCCAGGCCGAGAAGGACCGCGAGAAGAAGTTCCCGGCGCGTCCCGAGCGCGACGTCCTCCAGTTCTTGATGGACAACGCTCCGCTCGAGCGCTGGGAGCACGACATCCTCGAGATCATTCGCGAGGAGGCGCTCTACTTCACGCCGCAGATGCAGACGAAGATCATGAACGAAGGGTGGGCAAGCTACTGGCACTCCAAGCTCATGACCACCAAGATCCTCGATGCGTCGGAGATCGTCGACTACGCGGACAACAACGCCGGCGTGCTCGCCACCAGCGGCGGGCGCCTCAATCCCTACAAGCTCGGCGTCGAGCTCTATCGCAACGTCGAGGAGCGCTGGAACAAGGGGCAGTTCGGCAAGGAGTGGGAGGACTGTGACGACCTCGACGCGAAGAGGCACTGGAACCTGAGGCTCGATCTCGGGAAGCAGAAGATCTTCGAGGTGCGGTCGCTCTACAACGACGTCACCTTCATCGACGAGTTCCTCACGCCCGACTTCTGTCGCGACCACAAGCTGTTCAGCTTCTCGTGGTCGAACCGCAACGAGCGCTACGAGATCGAGACGCGCGAGTTCAAGCAGGTGAAGGAGAAGCTCCTCTTCCAGCTCACGAACGCGGGCAACCCGTTCATCTTCGTGGAGGACGCGAACTACGACAATCGCGGTGAGCTCCTCCTCAAGCACGATCACCAGGGCATCGATCTCCGCGCCGACTACGCGCGCGAGGTCATGAAGAGCCTCGTGCGCGTCTGGAAGCGGCCCGTGAACCTGCTCACCGTCGTCGAGGCGAAGCAGGTCATGATCCGGTTCGACGGCCGCGAGCACTCCACGCGCCACATGCGAACGTGACCGCGGCCATGCCCGTCTTCGAGCGCGACGAGAAGCACTGGCTCTTCAAGCTTTCGCCCGACGAGTGGATCCGCGCCGGCCAGAGCGACCTGAAGCACGCCGAAGAGGCGTATGCCGCGAACAATCCGCGCGCCGGGTTGACGGGCGCCAAGCGCGCGGCGGGGATGGCTCTGAACGGCGCCCTCATCGTCGAGCCGGACCTCCTGTGGGGCCGCTCGTACGTCGATCATCTGATGGCGGTCTGGCGCGACGCGAAGGTCCCGGAGCGCGTCCGCGAAGCCTGCCGAGAGCTCACCGAGACCACGCTGCCCGGCGCGCAGAAGCTGATCACGCTGCGCACGTCGTCCCATGAGCATCGAATCCTCGAAGCCGCGCGCGACGTCATCGCGCACGCGTACGCCGTGGTGAAGCGCCACGAAGGCCACGAAGGAACACCATGAAGCGCTCCCTCACCACGCATTCCGCGTCCGCCTTCGCGCTCGCTTCCGCCCTCGCGTCCGCGTGTGGTCCCGCCGAGCCTGCGGTCGCTCCCGCGCCCGTCACCACCGTACCGGCGCAGCCCGCTACGTCGCCGCCTCCTCCGGTGCAGCCGCTTCCCGTCGCGACGACCGCTCCGCCCGCAGCGACCACGCCCGAGTCCGCGCTTCCGCCGCCGAAGGCCACCACCATCTCGCTCGCGCACACGGGCGACGACAAGCTCGATGCGGTGCTCGCGCAAGGCGACAAGGCCTTCGAGGACGCCGACTACACGAAGGCCGCCGCGTCCTACAAGATCGCGATGACCATGGCGCCGAAGCGCGCGGCGCCCATCGTAGGCTCGGCGCGCGTGCGTGCTGCGAAGGCGAGCCCGAGCCTCGGCTTCGCCGCCGCCGAGAAGAGCTTCGAGGTCATCGCCGCCGCGAAGGATCTCAAGCGAGCCGCCGATCTCGAGCCCACGCTCGGCGCTGCGCAGGTGGAGCTCGGTCGCGCGTATCTGCTCCTCGGTGACGGACCGCAGGCGGAGGCGGCGCTGCGGAAGGGCGCGCGTCTCCTCGCCGACGATCCCGAGGCGCACTCCGCGCTCGGCATCGC
>JAYTZB010000963.1:0-2368 GCA_043742085.1 Polyangiaceae bacterium | reverse complement strand
ACGATGCCGAGCGGGTCGCCTTGCTCGTCGCGGACCTCGTGCGCGGCGTGCAACCCCTGGAGCGCGTTCGCCATGATGGCGAGCGAGTAGGGGATGGGGATGATCTCGTTCTTCGCGTTGTGCGCGCGCCACAGCTTGGCGAGCGATTCGCCCTGCACGTACTCGAGGACGATGAAGACCTCGCCGCCCGTCGCGACGACATCGAGCGTCGGCACCACGTTGGGGTGACGGATGCGTCCCGCGAGCCGGGCCTCGTCGAGGAACATCGCGACGAACTCGGGATCCGTGGCGAAGTTGGCGTGGAGCCGCTTGATCGCCACTGTGCGCGAGAACCCGACCGGACCGCTGAGACGACCGAAATGCACGGTCGCCATGCCGCCGCGCGCGATGGCATCGAACAGCACGTAGCGGCCAAGCTGGTGGCCGCCAGCTTGCTCTGGAAGCGTCGTCCCCACGCCTCTCATTCTACGCGGGTCATTCCTTGTCGAGCACGTAGTTGTCGAACTGCACCTCGCAACCCTTGGGCGCGGCGTTGCCGAGCAAGCCGAGGTTGAGGAGCACGGAGGTCTTGAGCGCGCCGCCCGGCGCATCGGTATCGACGGACTTCTTGCCGTCGACGGTCAGCGTGAGGTGCGAAGTCGACGCATCCTTCAGGAGGATTCGGTACACGAGGTGCGACCACGTCTGATCAGGGACCTGCTGTTCGAGCTGGAAGAACGTGAAGGCGCCATTGATGCCGGCGCCCACCGCCTGCACTCCGCTCGAGAGGAACACGAGACCGAACGAAGCCTTCGCCGACGGCTCGACGTAGACGATGGTGACCGACTTGCCCTGCGGGGGACAGGCGACGATGCGCATGTCGACGCTGACCGTGAGCGCGGTGAACGTGGGGAGGAAGACCTGCCGATAGATGTACGCCTCGGGCGAGCTGGCGCCGTCGATGCGCGCGTGGAGCGAGAGCGGAGCCGTCACCGAGGTGGTGTTGTCGAGCGTGAGGACGCCGCCGTCGAGGGCGCTGTTGTTCCAGCCCGGCACGGGAAAGCCGCCGGTGCCCATGTCGAAATCGGTGCAGACTACATGCGTGCCGCTGGCGCACGGCGAGACGGCGGCCTCCGCGGCTCCGGCATCGCCGCCGTCGCCCCTGCCGTCGCCGCCGTCGCCCGCGCCGCCGTCGGCCGGCCTCGAGCCCACCACGCCGTCGAAGTTGCTCGTCAGCAGACAGCCGCTCGCCGCACCCGCGGCAGAGGCGCCCATCGCGACGAGGATCGACAGCCGCGCGCGCATCCTCCCAGCGTACCGGAACTACGGCGCCGCTCGCGTGTCCAACCCGCTCGATGGCGGAAAAATGCCGTATCGCCGGCCGCCGATCGTGCGCGCGCCGCCTGCTCTCGTTCCTGGCGCTGGCGGTGACCCTCGCCGCGCCGCGTGTCGCGCTGGGCGGAGGTGATTGCATCGACGACGAGGCGACCCGCCAGCGCCAGGCGGCCATGGGCGCGGGCGCGACGCCGAACGCGTCCGCCGATCGGGTATCCGGCCTCGAAGCGGTGAAGCTCTATCTCGATCGGCTCAACGTGCTCGGCACGAAGGAGGCGCGCACGAGCTGCTTCGACACCATGGCCGTCGATGTGCCGACGCTCCGCGAGCTCTATTGCAAGGACGACTCCGCGCAGCGCGACACCGACGCCTGCGTGCTCCTCGACACGATACAGGTCGACCTCCTGCGCCTCGACGCGCAGCGCCTCGCGGAGCGTGGCGACAAGCTCGGCATCGACGACGGACAGCCGCTCTTCGAGAAGGCCGGCTCCGCTTATCTCGACATGTACCGCCTGTACTGCATGGAGCCGCTCCGCAACGGACGCTCTTCCCACGTGGCGCCCGCGGCGTGCGACGAGATCGCATTCAACTCGGCGCGCGCGTTCGTCGCTGCGCATCGCACCGTCAAGGCGGTCGTGGTCTATCGCATGCTGGTGACCGACGCCGAGCGAACGCATCGCATCTCGCCGCTGGCCGCGAAGGCGATGTACCGCGTGGGCACCGGCTACCAGGCGATGGGGCTCTACGAGGAGGCCGCCGACTGGTACGAGCGCTTCGCCGCGGTCCACCCGCGCGAACCGGAGGCCGTCACCGCGCTCTCCGACGCGGTGATCCTCAGGCTCGGGCTCGGCAACGACGTCGCCGCCACGAAGGACGCGGCGACGGTCTTCAAGACCTGGAGCGCCACCCATCGTCCGCAGGCAGCGCAGCTGGCGCTCACGCTTGCCGCGCACCACGCCGAGCGCGGCGAGAAGGAGAAGGCGCGCGCGATCCTTCGCGGCGCGATGGATCTGCTCGACCGCAGCCCGCTCGATCTCGCGATCCGCGCGCATGC
>JAYTZB010000962.1:0-2440 GCA_043742085.1 Polyangiaceae bacterium | reverse complement strand
CGATCGCACGGAGGCGCCCGACGCGCGGCTCGAGGCGTGCGTGGGAAGGACCACGCGCGTGAATCTGGTCTTCGCGGGCGCTCCGCCGAACGGCGAGCTGACGAGCACGCTCGCGAGCTGGCCGCTGCCCGAGCGCCTGCCGTCGCTGTGGGGTGCCGTCACTCGCAGCAAGATGGCGCGCGTGATGTTCGCCCGGCACGTCGCCACCCCCGCCGACGATCCCGTGTATCTTGCACAGGGTAGCTCCGGCACCACGCCGTTCCCGGTGCCGGTCGAGACCGGCGGCTGCTATCTGGCGGTGGTCGCGCTCACGCACGGGCATGCGCGCTCGCTGCAGATCCGCACCGTGGTTGGAGCGCGTGAATCGACGGATGAGCGCGGCGCCGCCGAGGAGGCCGCGCTCAGCGCGTTCTGCGTCAACGCGCACGAGACGGCGCGCGTGGAGGTCCATTCGCGCGGCACCGGCGTCGGATGGGGGCTCGCGGTCTTTCGCGTGAAGAGCGCGGTCTGGGAGGCCGGCCGATGACACGGTCTCGAGTGTTCGAGCGCGTAGTGGTCGTTGCCTCCATGGCTGCTCTCGCGCTCACGAGCGGCGCGTGCGGCCCGCACGCCGCACCGACGCCGCCGGCGAGCGGGCCCGCGCCCATCGGCACGCCTCACGTCGTCGTCGGTGCGCTGCAGGCAGCGCCGCTGCTCGCGGACTTGCCCGCGCGCGCCTCGAAGCTCGGCGCAGGGCCGCTCGCCATCGTGGCCTCGGGGCCGATGAGCGAAGGCGAGCGCCTGGGGGCCTTCGTCGACGTGCCGCTCGACGCATGCCTCCTCGCGTATGGCCGCGCTTCTCCGTCGCTCGAGGACATCGACCTCGCGGCCTTCGCCGAGGAGGGCAACCCCGTCGCCGTCGACGAGGGCCCCGACCCGAAGCCCACCATCTTGCTGTGCCCGCCGCATCCTGCCCGCGTCTACGTCGCGGCCCATGCGGCCAGCGGCGAGGGACTCTGCGTGGTCGCTGCGCAGCTCGTGCCGAAGGATCGCGCGGCCGAGATCGGTCGCGCGGTCGGCGCCCGTGGATCGGGCGGCGGCGCGCCGCGCACGCCGGAAGCGTGGCCCGGCCTGGACGACCTCGTCCGCCAGCACCGAACGGCGGTCGGCGGCACGTGGGAAGAGCAACGACGGGTGGCCATCGCCGTCGACACGCGCGCAGTCTCGGCCGTCGCGTTCACGGTGGAGGAGGGCGGCTGCACCGATGCCCTGGTCGTGCCCGATGACGACGTAGCGATCGTGGACGTCGACGTCCTCGATGCGGAAGGTCGCCTCGTGGGCCGCGCGAAGGACGGCGGACCAGCGCGATCGGTCACGGTCTGCTCGCCGCTCGCGCTGAACGGCTCGCTCCAGGTGCGCCCGCACGTGGGACGCGGGCTCGTCGCGGTGGTGGTCGCGAAGACGAAGGCGGGAGGCGAGCGCGATCTCCTCACGCGTCCCGACGTGGCCTGGGTGGCGCCGGCGCAGCCGCTCGACGCCACGCGCGCCGCGCGCAATGCGCTCCTCGCGAAGGCCGGCTATGCGCCGCCGACGTCGTCGCTCACCGGGCAGCTCCAGCTCGGGCGCCGCGCCACGGTGCCCGTCGAGCTGGCGGGCGCAGGCGGATGCACGCGCGTGGACGTGGTCGCCGGCGCACCGCTCGCGCTGGTCGAGGTCGCGCTGTGGGACGACGGCGGCGCGCTCCTCGGCTCGAACGATGGCGCGGGTGATGCGACGGTGTTCGCGTGCGGCAAGGGCAAGGCCCGCGTCGATCTCGCGACCCGCGGGCGGCCTGGTCCCTACGTGGTCCTCACGCGCGCCGAGCGCTGGAAGGATCCCGCCTTCGTCGCGCATCCGCTCGCCGCAGGGCGCATGCTCGGACGCGCTTCCACGTCACCGCAGTCGGTCCTCGAGGGCAGCGCGGGGCCGGTGCGCCATGCCGTGCTCGATTCGGCCCATCAGCTCGTGCAGAATACATCGATCACCGCCGGCTCGTGCCTGCGGGTGGCGATCGGCGCCGAGGGCGATGGGACCGGCCTCGAGGCGCGCCTCTTCGACGCGGTCAGCGGCGAGGAGATCGATCGCGCGCACGGACAGAACGCCGCCGCGCTCCGCGCTTGCGCCGGCAGCAGCGCGTCACGGTCCGTGCGGTTCGAGATCCGCGCAACGGCGGGCAAGCTCGACGTGGTCATCGGCGAGCGCTTGCTCGCGAGCGGGAAGTAGCGCTGCGTCTCGGTCAGCGCGGTGCGAGCGCGCGCGCGAGCGCATCGTCGGCGCGGTTCGCGTCGACGTCGCCGACGCAGAGCGCCTTGCCGGTCCGCGGTACGAACACCACGCGAACGCGCCCCTTCGAGCCGGGCAGCACGCTGCCGAGCACGAAGTCGGCGGCGATGCCGAGCACGATCACCACGAGCCCGGTGAG
>JAYTZB010000961.1:0-5987 GCA_043742085.1 Polyangiaceae bacterium | reverse complement strand
GTCGTGAGCTGAGAAACTTTCCATCGTCACGGTCTCGCCGGTAAGGTCCGGGGGCCGTGCCGGAACCCGTGGAGCCCGCTCAGTCACGGTTCACGCGGTTCGACGCCGTGATGCTCGCGGCCTGCGCGCTCGTCCCCGCAGCGCTCGGCGCCTCGGGCGCGATGTCGTCGGCGCCGGCATCGCACGACGAGGCGGTGGTGCGTGCGGTGGGCGTCGGGTGGACCGGCGTGTTCCGTGCGCTCGACGTGATCGTCGCGGCGGTGTTGATGCTCGTGCCGATCGGGACGAGAGCCCTGCGCGCAGGGCTCGCGAGCGCGCTGATCACGGGCGCGTGCGGAGCGGTGGCGTTCGTCATCGCGCGCAGGCTCGCGCATGCCGTTCGACCGGCAGCGACGTCGCCGAGGCTGATGTCCGCGGTGGCGGCGGTGTCGGTGCTGTCCGCGGTGCTCGCGCCGGTATGGCAGGTCGAGGGCTCGGCGCCGGGGGGTGCCGTGGTCGGCGCATTGATCGTGCTGGTCGCGCTCGCGGTGGCGGGAGCGGATACGAAGGCGAGCGCCGTGGCGTTCGTGGCGGGGGTGGCGGCGAGCTACGAGCCGCTGGTGTTGCTCGCCGTGATCGCGGCGGTGGCGCCGTGGATCGAGCGGGTCGTGCGCGCACGAGCGATGGGGCGGCGGGACGCCATCGACGCCGCGATCGCCTTTGCGCTGGGGCTCCTGCCGCTCGCGCTGGGGCTCGCGATCGCGCAGCGAGCACCGGAGATCGCGGTGTCGGCGGCGCGTCCCCTCGCGTCGTCGATCGGAGAGCGCGCGGGCGCGCATGTTGCGCTCGGGGTGTTCGCCAATGCCGAGGTCGGCACGTTGATGCTCGTCGCGTCCGCCGCCGGCGCGGTGCTCGTCGCGCTCGTGCCCGGTGCGCGACGTGCGCTCGCGTCGATCCTGGGCGTGATCGCCGTGGGCGTTGTCGGGATCTGGCTGGGCGCCGCCAGCGGGCCTTCGCACGTCGCGTCGGTGGTGCTCGCCGCGACGTGCGCGCTGCACGTCCTCGCGTCGGTGGCGCTCGTCGCCGCCGTCGTCGCCATCAGCAAGCTGCGGGTCCCGTTCGCCGAGGCCAGCGCTGCGCTCGTGGTCGTCCTCGAGCTGGTACTGCCGGTGCGCGCTGCCGACGACACTCTCGGTCGTCGTGAAGCGCGCTCATCGCATGCGTCGAGCGTGTGGACCGAGGTGGCCTGGGGAGCTGCGCCGCCGGCCGCCGCGGTCCTCGTCTCGGATCGCGGGACCATGCGGAGGATCGCGGCGGCACGCGCCACCGGCGAGATGCGGGCCGATCTGCTGGTGGTCCCGACGTTCGCGCTGCCGTCGCGCGCGAGCGATCGCGCGCTCGTTGCGGAGCCCAAGCTCGCGGCGCTCTATCGCGACATCGCGCTCGGCAGCACCCCCGAGGAGCTCTCGCTCGCGACCCTGGCGACGCAGCGCCCGCTCCTCGCCGGCTTCGATCCGCGCTGGGATCGCGGGCTCGCACGACACTTCGTGCCCGTCGGGCTGACCACGCGCTTCGAGCCCGAGCCGCGCGGCTCGAGCGATCGACGCCGTGGCCTCGATGCCTTCACGCCGGGCAAGGAGCGACTCGTTCGCGTGGCCATCGCGCGCAAAGATCCGGAGCTCGCCGCGGCCACGGCGACGTTGCTGCGCGGCCGCGCCATCGGCATGGCGGCGTGTGGCGAGCGCGATGTCCTCTCGCGCGCCCTCGATGATCTGCGTCCGTTCGCTCCCGAGGACGCGGTCGCGAGCACGCTCGTGCGCAGGATCGTCACCACCAAGGGCCCCATCGAGGTGAAGGACCTCGCGCCCTGAATCGTTCAGAACGCGACGCGCGGCTCGGAGAGCGTGGCCGTTCCCCGGTAGTGCTTGCGGATGAAGAGGAAGCCGCCCCGCCCATCGAACGACAGCTTCGAAGGCGCGCGCCCCAGCTCCGTCGGCAGACCGAACACGATCGTGACCTCGACGTGATCGACGAAGGTCGGGTTCTTGCTCAGCGAAAATCCGATGCTCAGGACCTCGCGCTCCGCTTCGTCGACCCATGCCGAGCCCTTGATGGCGTTCTCGGCAGGCGTCTTCGGCACGAAGGCTACGCGCACGCGGCCGGGCTTGTTCACATCGCGCTCGGCGATCGAGAACACGTACCGCGACTGCTCGCTCGCGAGGAACGGGAGCTTGAGATCCTTCTTCCGCTCCTCGGCCTGCTTGTCGGGATCCTTGAGGCGCTTCGCGCGACGCTCGTTGGCGCGCTTCTGCGCGTCGGCGGTCTCGTCCTTGCCGTTGTCGAGATAGCGGATCACGTTCGTGATTCGGTCCATCGGCGCCGGCGTCGGGGTCGAGCGAAGCTGGATCTCCTTCCAGTCCGACGCCTTGCCATCGCCGTCCACTTCCTCGATGCGGCCCGCCATCGTGAACGCGCCGCGCTTCTTCATCTCCTCGAAGCCCGCCGCGTGGCGCGCGAGGCCATCCATCAACGCGGGCGTGACCGCGGTCGGGGCCTCAGCGGTCGCGTTGCCCGCGATCGCGCTGCCGGAGGTCGCGTTGCCCGCGGTCGTCACGCCGTCCGCGCGGGACGAGAGTGGCGCTCCGATCAGGCAGAGGCCGAGGGCGGCGGCAAGAGCGGTCCGGCACGTCACCATCCAGACAGCGTGGACCGCGCGGAGGCGTCGGGCAAGGCGGGCGTCCGCGACGCAACGGAGACGCACCTCGGGAGTGGCGCGGAGTTCACAGCCGTCGAGCCAACCCCGCGATATGGTGACGCGGTGATCGAGCGCGGCCGGATCCTCTGCTACCGCGTCTACGACGCTGGCGACACCATCGCCCTCGACGTCGCGGAGAAGAAGCTCGAGGCGCGCCGCTTCGTGATGGGCGGCCCGCTCGCCGAAGGCCTGGTCATGCCGGTGCGCCCGCTCGAGGTGCACGTCGGCGCGTGCGTGCTCCAGATCGAGAAGGTCGGCCGGGTGCTGACCGCCGACTGCACGGCGCGCATCTTCGAGTTCGGCGCGATCTCGTTTCTCTACGACATCGCCATCGAGCCAGGCACGACCCTCGAGGAGCTCACTCCCCTGTGCGACGCGCTCTACGACGCGCCCGAGCTCGACGCGTGCGGCCAGGAGCATCGCTTGCACCTCATGGAACGGCTCGGCGACAGCATCGAGAAGCCGCACGACTGGAGCGAAGGTGAGACGTACACCATCATCTTCATCGAGAAGCTGAGCGGGTCGAGCGCCGACGAGCACCGCACGAGCATCGCCGCGCTCTCGCGGTCGGAGCGCGTCGCGAAGCTGCTCCTCGGCGAGACGAACGACACGCCCCTCAGCGCGAGCGCGCGCGACGACGTCCTCAAGAACGCGTTCTCCTATCTCGTCGACGACCTCGTGATCGTGGACTGGAACAGCGCGCTGGTCGTCGAGCCGAGCGGCTCGCGGATCGTGCCGTTCGTCCTGGAGCTCGCGACCTCGCAGCTCCTCGAGTTCCGTTACTACGATGGGATCCTGGAGCGCGAGCTGGCGCGGGTCTACGACCACGTGGAGAAGGCCCGACCGCGCATCCTCCGCAGTCCCTACGGCGCGCTGACGCGGCAGGTGGTGCGTCGCTTCATGGAGCTCACCGAGTTCACCGAGCGCGTCGACAACGCCGTGAAGTCGGTCGGCGACTTCTATCTCGCGCGCGTCTACCTCTCCGCCATCAATCGCTTTCGCGTGCCCGACTGGCGGGAGGGCGTGGAGTCGAAGCTGAGCCTCATCTCGCGCGCGTACTCGCTGCTCAAGGGCGAGGTCGAGGTGTCCCGCGCGCAGCTCCTCGAGATCATCGTGGTGGTGCTCATCCTCATCGAGCTCGTCGCCGCGCTGCGCGGGCACGGCTGAGCGCCGCGCGGGGCGCTCAGAAGTCGAAGCACTGCGTGCCGATGCACGACAGGGTTCCGGTGCATTTTCCCGAATTCTGACAAGCCGCGATGGGATTGCAGCAGCGCTGGCCGTCTGCGCCGCACGGCGTCGCGTCGGGATCCGCGGCCGGCCGTCGACTCTCGTCGCACGGGCCGCCCGACCCACCGAACGTCGGAGCCGGGACCGCGCCGGGCGCGGACGCCGGGCCCTCCGCCTCGAGGAGCTCCGTGGGCAGCGAATCGGTAGGCAGCGCCTTCCGCAGCCCCGTCGGTTCTGCGATGTAGATCCCCGGGCCGTCGATCACGAAGTCCTGCGCCGCCTCGGCGACGCCGGGCACGCTCGCGCCGAGGTTGACGGTGAAATGCACCTTGATGCCGCCCGATGCCGGCGCGACCAGCCATGCGCGGATGACGTGCTGTCGCGACGGGCTGCCGAAGGTGTCGATGTCGCCTTCGACGAGGAGCTGGGTCGGCGTGTTGCTGGACGTCGTGAACGGCGCGCTCGGAACGGCGTACTTCGCCGGTGCATAGGTGAACGAGTCGTCGGCGTTGCGTACGTGCTCGAGGATGGCGACCGGCCAGATCGCGAACGGTTGGCGGAACACGATGGGATGCTCCTTCGTCGCGTCGGCGGGCGAGGCGATGGTCAGCGCTGCGGTCAGCGCGTCGTTGTCCGGCGCTGCCCCGAGGACCTGCGGACTGCCGTAGCGCGGGTCGACCTTCAAGGTGACCGTCAGCGGGAACTGCGTCGGCAGCACGCCGTGGCTCTTCGGAGTGGACGCGCCCACGCCGGAGAGCAGGAGCTGGGTCGCGATGGAGTGCTCGCCCTGCGAAAGAAGCGTCGACATCCTCGCGACCGCGAAGCTGTCCTTCGCGCTCGTGCTGGCGACGCAGATCACGTCCTGCGCGTTCGCGGCGCCGCCGGTCGCCTCCACCCAGCACCGAGCCCACTCGTTGCCGGCCATCGCTTCGAGCGCGATGGGAGTGCGAGTCTGATTCTCTTCCGCCACCTGCGCGCCCGACTCGGCGTCGGCCGGTGCGGACGACGAGCACGCGAGTAGCGGCGCTGCGAGGGCGGAGACAAGGACGAGAAGCGCGGGCGGCAAGTGGTTCGACATGATGACCGGCGCATCAGCAGGGCCCGTGCCGATCTCATTTACACTGTAAAGTGCCGGATCCCTTGCCTACATGTGGGGTATGCGCGGCCCGGCATGGATCGAAGAGCCACCGGCGCTTCGGTGGCTAATTTGCGGAGCCGCCGCACCAGCCGCCGAGCGACGCGCTGCAGAGCGGATCGCCGGGCGAGCATGCGCAGCCCGCGCCGGGGTCGGGCCCGCGCTTCGCCTTCTGGGGCGTCCCGGTGCGCAGCGCCGCGCATCGCCGTGCCGCGTCGGTGACGACGCCGCTGTCGCGAGCGGTGTCGATGCATTGCCGCGCGAGGACCCGCGCCTCGTCCCGCCAGCGCCGGGTGGGCCCGACCGCGATGTCCTCGAACGTGCTCATCACCGCGGGATCGGCGCGCCAGGCGGCGGGCATCGCGCCGAGCCCGGCCTCTTCGAGGCTGCGCGCCATCGACATGTCGAGCTCGGCCGCCTCCGCGATGGCATCGATGCGCCCCTCGCGCGGCGCATCCGGCGCGTGGAAAGATGCAGCATACATGCGACTCGCCTGATCGACGAACGACTGCGCGGCCCCGAACCACGTCTTCATGCTGGTCTCCTTCGCGTTGGTCGCGGGAGGGACGAGGCGCGCGAAGGCATCACGCGCGCCCCGAGCCTTGCGGAGCGCATCGGCGAACGTGAGGCCGGGAATGCTCGGCGCGGTCCACGCCTTCGGGAGGAGCTCCGCCTCGACGGTGGCCTCGACCACGGCCGGGGCGGGCGGGGCGGCGGCCTCGACCACCACCGGCAGGACCATCGGCGCCGAGACGGGATCGCCGACCACCACGTCGATCGCCTGCGGCGCCACGGCCGCAGGCTCCGGCGATCGCGGCTCCACCGGCTGCTTCCCGCAAGCCGCCATCGAAGCCATCAACGGCAGCGCCAGCAGGTTCGACAGTCTCATGG
>JAYTZB010000960.1:0-3160 GCA_043742085.1 Polyangiaceae bacterium | reverse complement strand
GCATCGGGACGAACGCGGTCCTCTCCTGGGTTCGTGACGTCGTGACGAGTCCGCGACGTGCGTCGAGGCCAGGCCGCTCCTGCTGTCAACTCGCTGCCGCGCTGTCCCTTTCGACGACCTATCGGTGCTCGGAGACGAAGCGACGCCACTCACACGCCTCCACGGAGACGCGTGAACAGAGCGTTGACGCACCGTCGGCGGCTGGACGGACGCTGTCGATCAACCGACGATGCGGCCGGCCCCGATGTCGATGGCGACGTCGCGCCATGCGCCGAGGAACATCACTCGATACGTGCCCGGCGGAAAGCGAACCTTGCGCTTCCCTGCGCGGTAGTGCTCGAGCGCTGCACGGTATGCGGCTCGGAAGCGACGTAGCGCACCGAGCTCGGCCACGCGACGCGCAAGATCGCGGCAGGCAATGAGCGGACGCAGCTCCCGACGCGGCTCCACGGAACGAGGACGGTCTGTCGGTCGCGCGCGGAGGACTGCCTTGCGCCCGAGGACCGTCAGGTTGTTCTCCTTGCGATGCTGGCGAGCGGTGTCTTCCGCGATCCGGAGAGCATCCAACACTTTGGCGTTCCACTCGTCGTCGCTCAGGTGCTCGAAACCGTCCGGCCTCTCGACGCGCAGCGTGACGGACTCTGGCATTGGACCATCGTCTCGGAAAAACCCTTCAGGCCGAGTGATCGTCCTCGAGGTTTCGGAAAGTTGATGGAGCGAGATCGCGCCTGGCCAGTCGCTCACGCGCTCGACCAGGTGATCCGCAACCGGGTTCGCCAGCAGGTAAATGAGCTTGTCGAATCGGTCCTGCGCGTCGACGAGGTACACCGCGCTGGGCTGCTCCGCCGCCCAGAAGTTCTCCCAACGCCTCCAGTGCGCGTTGAGCGCCTTGGCGACCATCTTGTGGAAGTGCGCGAGGAACGCCGGGTAGTTGCCGCGATTGTCGCGCAGCAGGAGATGCGCGTGATTGCTCATCGCAATCCACGCGTGGAGCGTGATGCCGTACCGCTCGCTCGCCTCGCCAAGGCAGTACAGGAAGATGTGTTCGACGCGGGCATCCGGTCGCAACAGCAGCTGGCGTTGCGTGCAGCGACGGCTCATCAGGTAGGACCGTCCGGCAATAACTTGGCGAGGCACCGTCACGCCGCCTACATCGGCTCGGGCGACGGACAGTTGCTTCCATTCCGCCGCCGCCGACGCGGAGAATCAACCCAGGTGAGGGTGTGCCGTGTGTGTGAGGAGAGAGAGAGAGAGTGTGTGTATGGTGCAGGTGAGGGTGGTGGTGGGGTAGGTGGTGGGGTGGGTGGTGTGCCGGTGACGGTGTGCCGGGTGAGCGTGGGAATGCGGGCGAGGACGCCCTCTTTCGAGACGCCCCACGAGCGCGCTCACGAAGACGCCCCACCCGCCCTTAGGACGCGGGCCGCTTAACTCCGGCGCGCGCTTGCCGTTGAGCAGGGTGGCATGGCCGCAGAATCCGGAGCTCGCGCATCGAATACACTCACCGGGGAGCTCCGCAGCAGGCCGCTCGCGGTCCTGCTCGCTGGCGCTTGCGAGCGCGGGACGTCGGGGACGTTCACGTTCGTTCACGGCGCGCGGCGCGACACACTCTTGATGCGCCGCGGAATGATCGCCGCCGTCCGCACCACCGAGCCCGTCGCATACCTCGGCGGAATCCTCTACGAGCTCGGTGCCATCGACATGGCCACGCTCAACGAGACGCTGCAAGAGGTCGCCGTCGCCAAGCGACTCCACGGCAACATCCTGGTCGAACGCGGGTACCTCACGCGCGATCGCATCGACGAGGGCCTCGTCGAACAGACCCTGCGGCACGTCCATCACCTCTTCTCCTTGCCCGACGAGACCAAGTGGGCGTTTCGGGAGGACGTCGACGAGCTCGCCGGTGCGCGCGATGAGAGCCGTCCCGCTGTCGATACCTGGCAGGCCATCTGGCGCGGGCTGCGCGACCAACCCGCCGCGGCCCACGTCACGCGAACGCTCGCGAAGATCGACGGGGGCATCCACCTCCGCGACCTCCGCGCCATCGACCGCTTCGCCCTCGCGCCCGAGGAGATCGCCCTCTGCCAACGCCTCCACGCGCAGCCGTCGTCCCTCGCGACGCTCGTCGCCACGAGCGGTCTAGCGACGGAGCGCACCAGGCTCCTCGTCTACCTCCTCGCGCTCGCGCGTTGCATCGTGCGAGTCGACACACAGCCCGTCGGGCCGCTCGAGCTCGGCGTCGAAGGCGTACGCCTCCGCGCACAGCGCATCGACAACGAGGACCCTCATACCACCCTTGGCCTTCGCTCCGGCGCGTCGCTCGAGGCAGCCCGCGCCGCGTTCTTCCGCCTGGCACGTCTATGGCACCCCGACAAGATCCCCTCCGCGCTCGCCGAGGTGCGCGCCGAGTGTCAGCACATCTTCGTTCGTCTCGGTGAGGCCCACCGCGCGGTCACCGACCTCAGCGCTCGCGTGAGCGTCGACTCGCTGGTCGGCGCCGAAAACGCCTTCGCGGCCAACGACTCCGTACTGCCGCCGGCCCCCACCCGCACCCTTCGCGACGCCGACGCCGCGCTCGCGCGCAACGACCTCGCCACCGCCGACGCCATCGCACGCTCACTCACGAGCGCGGGGGCGGACGGTCCAGCAGCGCGCGCGGTCCTCGCCTGGTGCGCCGTCGGTGGCGGCACCCACGGCGATCGACAGGTGCTCGAGCGTGGCCTCGCCGCGCTCGACAAGCTGCTCACCGGCGATCCCGAATGTCTACGAGCGCTATTCTATCGGGCGCAGCTCTTGATGCGGATCGGCAAGACGGACGCCGCCCTACGCGACTACCGCAAGATCATCCGAATCGATCCGCGCCACGTCGACGCTCAACGCGAGGTCCGACTGAGCGAGATCCGTCGGCGAACGTCGTCCTCCGAGATCAAGGCCACCGAGCCGCACCGCTCCCCTGCCCGCGAGCTGCACGCACAGCCCATGCCGTCGGCACCGGCACCTGTCATAACCGCGGCTCTCGAGGGCGCGAGCGACGAGGATGCATCGGTACGGTCGGGTCTCCGGCGTCTGCTCGCGCGCGTCGCCGGCACCAAGTAGCGCGGACCGGCGCGTCGCTCGCCCCTGCGCCGCTGACGTGCGCACCTCTCCGACGAAACGGGCGCCA
>JAYTZB010000959.1:0-1591 GCA_043742085.1 Polyangiaceae bacterium | reverse complement strand
GCGGCGCGAGTCAAGGGTGGCCGGTTCCGTTTTCCGGGACTAGTGTCCCCGCCCGATGGTCGACAAGGTTCAGAAGATCTGGCTCGACGGTGAGATGGTTGCCTGGGAAGACGCCCAGGTTCACATTCTGACCCACTCGCTGCACTACGGGCTCGGGGCCTTCGAAGGCATCCGCGCGTACAAGCGCGCCAACGGCAAGACGAGCGTCTTCAAGCTGCGCGAGCACATCGATCGCCTGTTCGACACGTGCAAGATGACGCTCCTCGCGCCGAAGTTCACGCGCGAGCAGATCATGGCGGCGTGTGTCGAGACGCTGAAGGTCAACGGCATGCCCGAGGGCTACCTCCGGCCGATGATCTTCCTCGGCGAGGGCGCCATGGGTATCTACGCGCCGAACAACCCGGTGCGCAGCACGGTCGTCGCGTGGAAGTGGGGCGCGTACCTGGGCGACGAAGCGCTGAAGACCGGCATCCGCTGCAAGATCAGCTCGTTCGCGCGTCACCACATCAACGTGAGCCTCGCGAAGGCCAAGATGATGGGGCAGTACACGAACAGCGTGATCGCCAAGCGCGAGGCGAAGTTCGGCGGCTACGACGAGGCCATCATGCTCGACGCCAACGGCTTCGTGTCGGAGGGCACCGGCGAGAACATCTTCATCGTGAAGCGCGGCGTCCTCCACACGCCCGACCTCTCGTCATCGATCCTCGAGGGCATCACGCGCGACACCGTGATCACGCTCGCCCACGAGATGGGCCTCGAGGTCCACGAGGGCCGCATCACGCGCGACCAGCTCTGGCTCGCCGACGAGTGCTTCCTCACCGGGACCGCCGCCGAGATCACGCCCGTTCGCGAGGTCGATAACCGCGCCATCGGCGAGGGCGTCGTCGGCCCCGTCACGAAGAAGCTGCAGGACCGCTTCTTCGACGTCGTGAAGGGCAGCGACACGACGCACAACGAGTGGCTCACGCCCGTCTGACCGCCCGCGCCCGCTGAGGCCGCCGCGGACTGCGAGCGCGGAGATTGCGGGGAGCAGCCCGCAAGGGCGCGCATGTACGCGTCTTCGGTTCGTCTCCATTCGCCTGAGGTGCAAACTTACGGCTGGGCTGTGACAGCATGTTCGCCATGCGACTGCATCAGATCCGACGAATCCCGGCGATGTACGGCTGGCTGGCCGCGCTGCTGACGCTCGCGACGATCCTCGCAGCGTGCGGTTCGGACAAGGTGAACAACGGCTTCGACGATGGCCAGGACAGCGGCGTCGCCGGCGGCGGCGACGAGGGCGGCATCCTCGGCAATCCCGCGCAGAAGACCATCACGTCGCTCACCGTCGATCCGCCGACCGCCGCGCTCACCGTCGAGAACGGCGGCGCCGCGCAGACGAAGCAGTTCAAGGCCATCGCGCACTACGCCGACAACACGTCCCAGGAGATCGGCGGCGGGGTCACGTGGACCGCGACCAACCTCCAGGTCGGCAACGTCGGGTCCACCGGCGTCTACACGACGAGCGGAACGATCGGCGGCGCGGTCACCATCACCGCGGCGTTCCAGGGCCAGAAGGGCACCGCGACGCTCGGCGTCAAGCTGCACGTCC
>JAYTZB010000958.1:0-3078 GCA_043742085.1 Polyangiaceae bacterium | reverse complement strand
GTCATTGCCAGCGGCAGCGAGAGCGTCGCGGCGCCGGTGACACCGACGGCGCTTCGGTCGGAGCTCGAAGAACGCCTCGCCGCGATCCGGATCGACCTGCCTCCGCTGCGACGCAGGGCCGAGGACATTCCCGTCCTCGCGGCGTCGTTTCTCGCCCGCATGCCAGGTCGCATCGGATTCGCGCGCAGCTTCTCGACCGAGGCTCTCGACGCGCTCGTCGCCCACGATTGGCCGGGGAACGTGCGCCAGCTCGAGATCACGCTGCTTGCCGCGGCGTCGGTGGCGATCGACCAGGTGATCTACGTTCGAGACCTGCCGACGGCCGTCGGAGGTCGCGCGTCGGGCGAGCCTCTGCCGCCACCGCTCACGTCGCTCACGTACCGCGAAGTGCTCGCCGCCGGTCGCGAGCGTACGACGCGGGAATATCTCGTCGCGCTCATGACGGAGGTGGGCGGCAACGTCACGCACGCCGCCGAGCGCGCAGGAGTCGAGCGCGAGACATTTCACCGCCTCCTCAAGCGCTACGGCGTGCGCGCAGAGGACTTCCGGACGCGCCCCTGAGACGCCAGCCCCGATAGTCGATGACGGATCAACCGGCCGCGGAGCGGCGTCGCCGACGGCGGGCCCAGCGCACGAGCCGCAGCGTCCACACCGCGATCCCGCTCATCAGCGTGAGCAGACCCAGCGTCGCGGCGATGATGAGCAGCGGGTGATGGAACGATTCCCGTCCGCGGTAGTCCATGATGTGGAGCGACCAGAGAAAATCGTACTGTCGCCAGCGGTCATTGCGTCGCGCGGTGATCTCGCCCGTTCGCGCGTCGATCCACACCGCCGTGCCGGCGCGATCGGCGAGCAAGACCCGCCATGCCGGTAGCGGCTTGTCGCGGTACTCGATCGGGGCGTCGTGCTCCACGAGCGCGGCCTCCGTCACGAGTGGCGCGTCGCGCTGGTCGCGTCGCGCGGTCGCCTCCGCCTCCTCGCGATCGACCGGCAACAGCGCGCCGCTGCGCGCGTCCATGCGCATGGCTGCGCGACGAGGTCCGCGCAGGAGGTAGACAGGCCCGCGCGGCCCGAGGCGGATCTCCAGCGCCTCGACCGCTCCGAATCCGGCTTGCGCCGCGATGCCGATCGCGGTGGCCGGCGACAGGAGGGCCGCGCCGTCGCCACTGGAGAGCTCGTGCGGCATGTCGACGTGCTCGCCGTGCACGTCTTCGATGGGAAACGCCGCGAAGAACAGACCGCTGCAGAGCCACGCCGTGAGCTGGAGGAGCACCGCGAGGGACAGCCAGCGGTGGAGTGCATAGAGGACGCGGTTCATGATCGCACCGCGTGTCCGCGCTCCGGCCGGGAGCGCGTGTGACCGAGACCGTCACACGTCCAGCCGCGGACGCCGCTGCACGCCGTTTCGGTGTAAGCATAACGCCGCTCGCGCGTCAGCTGTTCGCGTGAGCCTGAACACCATGAGACACGTCTCCTTCCAGATCGGTGCGGTGAGCGTCCTCCTCTTTATCGCGGCGTGCGCGTCGATCGGGTGCGGGGGCGAGCTGCGACCGGCATCCGACCGCGATCCCGTCAGCCCGAAGGCGCCGCAAGCGGCCTTCGACGCCGGCCCCAACCCGCTCGGCGCGACCTTGTCAGCGGCGCCAGCGCCGGCCGATGGGATGTCGGGAATGCCGGGCATGTCGGGAATGCCGGGCATGCCCGGCATGTCGATGCCGATGCCGTCGGCTTCCAGCGCTCCGGCGCCGTCGGGGCCGCGACGATGAAGAGGATCCTGGCTGCGGGTGTGGTCGTGCTCGCCGTCGCCGCCGGCGGATGTGCATCGACCTCCCCCAAAGATGCGTTTCGCGACGTCGCGCAGAAGGCCGAGCACCAGACCGGCCACCGCGTGATGTGGGATCAAGGCGGCGACGACGACGCGAAGGTCAAGCAGGCGATCACCAAGCTGCTCTCCGCGGACCTCTCGGTCGATGCCGCCGTACAGATCGCGCTGCTCAACAACCCGACCCTGATCGCGACATACGAGGAGCTCAGCATCGCCCAGGCCGACGTCGTCCAGGCGGGCCTCCTCAAGAACCCGGTCTTCATGGCGAGCTACACCGCGACCGAGCGCGATGCGCTCGCCAGCCCGCCGCTCATCTTCGGGCTGACCCAGGATTTCCTCGACCTCCTCCTCATCCCCTCACGCAAGAAGCTCGCGAAGGCGCAGCGCGAACAGGTGAAATTCCGGCTCATCGCGGAGATCACCGACCTCGCCGGGCGCACGCGCAACGCGTTCATCGCCCTGCAAGCGGCGCAGCAGACGGCCGCCATGCGCCAGGAGATCGTCGACGCCGGCGAGGCCGCCGTCGACCTCGCGACCCGCCAGCACGCCGCCGGAAACCTCAACGACTTCGATCTCGCGAACCAGCAGGCGGGCTTCAGCCAGTTCCAGCTCGGCCTCGCGCAGAGCCAGCTCTCCGTCAGCCAAGCGCGCGCGGATCTGGCGAAGCTGCTCGGGGTGTGGGGACCGGCCATGGCGTTCCGCGTCCCCGATCGCCTCCCGGAGCTGCCGTCGCAGGAGGTTGTCCTCGACTCGCTCGAGAGCTCCGCGATCGCGCAACGGGCGGATCTCGCCGCCGCCACCGAGCAGCACCGCACGCTGGTCTATGCCGTGAATCTCGGAAAGACGAGCCGCTGGTTCGGCGTGCTCAACCTGGGCGTCGACGTCGCACGCTTGAAGGACGGGCGCATCGCGGTCGGTCCCAACCTGGCGATCGAGCTGCCCCTGTTCGATCAGCGCCAGGCGGTCATCGCGCGTTTGGAGGCGATGGAGAGAGCCGCCGCGTCGACCGAGCGGGCGGTGGCCATCGACATCCGAGCGGACGTCAACGCGGTGCGCGCGCGGCTCGTTGCGGCGCGCCGCACGGTGGAGTTCTATTCGACGAGGATCCTCCCGACGCGCCGGAACCTGACGCGGCTCGCGCAGGTCGAGTACGACGCCATGCTGCTCGGCGTGTACCAGCTCCTCCAGATCAAGCAGCAGGAGGTGACCGCCATGAGCGAGTACCTCGATGCGCTGCGCGACTACTGGATCGC
>JAYTZB010000957.1:0-6182 GCA_043742085.1 Polyangiaceae bacterium | reverse complement strand
GCGGCAGATCGAGCTCGCCGAACGCGATCGGAGGAGGAGCGCCGCCTGCTCGATTGGGCAACAATCGATCGTCCGAGACGGGCATCGGCATGTGCGCCTGCTCGCCCATGTGCTGAGGCAGATCGTTCTGCGCGCTCGGCAGATCGATCTCGCCGAAGCCGCCACCGCGCGCCATCGGGAGGTTGCCGCCCACCATCGGGAGGTTTCCGCCGACCATGGGCAGGTTGTTGTGACCACCCACCATGGGGAGGTTGTTGCCGCCACCCACCATGGGAAGGTTGTTGCCGCCACCCACCATCGGGAGGTTGTTGTGACCGCCGACCACCGGCAGATCGTTGTGACCGCCCACCAGCGGCAGATCGCCGTGCGAGACCATCGGCAGGTCGTTGAAGCCGCCGCCGCCCTTGTGCGTGGGCAGATCGATGGCGCCGAACGCGCCGCTACCCTTGGCCGACGGGAGATCGGCGCCGCCGAGCTTCGGAGAAGGAAGGTCGCCGAAGCCGCCGCCGCCCTTGTGCATGGGCAGGTCGACCGAACCGAAGCCGCCCGCGCTCGGCGCGTGCGGTGCGGACGGTGGCGGCGGGGCATGAGGGACGCCGACCGCCGGCAGATCGACCTCGAAGCTGAACGCGGGGGGCGGAGGCGGCGCTTGCGCCGCGGGCGCGGGCACGGGCCTGGGCCCACCATATTTCGGCGCGGCCTGACGATTCACCGCTGCAGGGAGACCGACCTCACCCGCCAGCGCAGGCAGATCGAGGTCGTCGAGGCCGGGCAGCGACGACGGCGCCATCTGAGGAGGAGCCGCGGGAGGAGGAGGTGCAGGCGCCGCCGCGGGGGCTGCCCTCACCACCTTCGGCACCGACGGCTTCACGGCGGGCAGCGCGAGGCCGTCGTCGAAGTCGAAGGCAGGCGGGCCCGGTGCCGCCGGCGCGGGTGCCGGCGGCGGCGCTGCCGCCGCGGGTCTCGCTGGCATCGGTGGCGCTTTTCCGGCGCCGAACGCGCCGACGCCCATCATCGTTTGTTTCATCTTCGGCCGGTCCGCGGGGGCCGCACCGGGGGCTTGAGGCGGCGCCGGGGCCGCTCCTGCCGCCTTCGAAGGGTCCGTTACCAGGAACGTATGCCCGCACTTGGGGCAACGCATCTTGAGGCCGGTCGGGGGAACACGGCGCTCGTCGACCTGATACGGAGCCTTGCAGGACTCGCACTCGACCTTGAGCATGCTCCCGTGAGGCTATCACAGTGGAGAAGCACACCAAGAAAGCCTGGTGATCCCTGAAACCCCGTCTAGCTCGTCATTCCCGGGGCTCGGAGGCGAGCCATGCGAGCCAGGGCGGCGCGGCGCTCGGATGGATGGCGCTCGGCGCCGTGCTCTTCGCGCTGATGAATTTCTTCGCACGGCTCGCGACCTCGTCCGCCTCGTGGATGACGGTGGGCGGTGTTCGCGCGCTGATCGGCGCGGTCGTCGCGATCGGCGTCGCGCGGCTGCGAGGCGCGTCGCTGGTGGCGAAGGATCGGAGGGCGGTGTTCTGGCGGAGCCTCTTCGGCACCGCCGCGATGGCAGCGACGTTCTACGCGCTCTCGTCGCGCACGCTGCCGCTCGGGGACACCGTCACGCTCCTCAACCTCACGCCGATCTTCCTCGCGGTGCTGGCGCCGATCTTCCTCCGCGAGCCGACGAGCCGAGCCGTGGCCTTCGCCCTCCTCCTCGCGCTGGGCGGCGTGATGCTCATCCTCCACCCCAGCATGACGTGGCATCCCACGACCGCGAGCGTCGGGCCGAGCGCTGGCGCCACCGTGGCGTGCGCGGTGATGGCGGCGTTCTTCACCTCGATCGCGATGATGATGCTCCGGCGCGTGGGCCGCACCGAGAGCCCCGAGGTCATCGCCTTCCACTTCTCGATCTTCGCCTGCGTCGTGCTGATGGGGCTCTCGCTCTTCGACCTCCGCATGCCGACGCCGCGCGACGCGGGCTTCATCTTCGCGGCGGGCATCTGCGCGGGGTTCGCGCAGCTCGCCATGACGCGCGCGTATACGCTCGAACGCGCGGCACGCGTGAGCGGGATGGGCTACCTGTCCGTGGTGGCGAGCGCGATCCTGGGCGCCGCGGCGCTCGGCGAGCGGCCCTCGCTCGCCGCGCTCGCCGGCATGGTGCTTGTGGTGGCCGGCGGCCTCGTGGTCACGTTCAGTCGCGACACCACGACGCCTCCGCACGCGTCGAAGGAGGAGTAATCTCCTCGCCGTGATCGACACCAAGCTCCCGTACGCCGAGCAGCTCCGTCGCCGCGCCGACGCCATCGCCACCATCTGCGTGCACGGCGGCGAGTCACCGGATGCCGACGGCGCGCTCGACCCGCCGATCGTGCTCTCGAGCGCGTTCGCGTTCACGAGCGCAGAGCACGCGGCGCGGGCGTTCCGCGGCGAAGAAGATGCCTTCATTTACGGGCGTTGGGGCAACCCCACGGTGGACGCGCTGGAGGCGAAGCTCGCCGCGGTCGAGAGCGCAGAAGCGGCGTGCGCGACCGCGAGCGGCATGGCGGCGATCGCCGGCGTGATCCTCGCGACCTGCGAGGCCGGCGATCACGTGATCGCCCCGCGCTCCATGTATGCGGAGAGCGCGAGGCTCCTCCGCGAGCGCCTCCCCAAGCTCGGCATCACCACCACGTTCGTCGACGGCACCGTCGCGGCCTACGCGGAGGCGATGACCCAGCGAACGCGCATCCTCTACGTCGAGACTCCGTCGAATCCGACGCTGGGCGTCGTCGACATCGGAGGCATCGTGGGCATCGCGGGGACGTTTCCCAGTCGGCCGCGCGTGATCGTCGACGGCACGTTCGCGACGCCCTTCGCGCAGTCGCCGCTCGCGCTCGGAGCCGACCTCGTCGTGCATTCGATGACCAAGGGCATCGGCGGACACGGCGATGTCATCGGCGGCGCCGTGATGGGCAGTCGCGCGCTCGTAGACGAAGCGCGCGAGGTGATCGTGAAGGGCTTCGGCGGCGTGCTCTCTCCGATGTCGGCGTGGCTCGTCGCGCGCGGGCTCCGCACCTTCGCGCTCCGCCAGGAGCGAGCCTGCGCCACGGCAGCGATCCTCGCCACCCATCTCGCGGCCCATCCCCGCGTGGCGGTCGTGCATCATCCTTCGCTCCCCTCCCATCCGGGACACGAGCTCGCGAACGCGCAGATGCATGCCTACGGCGCGCTGCTCTCGTTCGAGCTCCGCGCCGAGCACGCGACCGGTAGCGACGCCGTCGACGCGGGCCGAAAGGTCCTCGAGGCGCTCCGCGTCGCGACGCACGCGGTGAGCCTCGGCGACGTCCGCACCCTCGTCGTGCATCCGGCATCGACCACGCACTCCACGATGCCGGCCGAGACCCGGCTCCTCGCTGGCATCACGGATGGGCTCTTACGCGTGAGCTGCGGCCTCGAGTCCGCCGCCGACCTGACCGCCGATCTCGACGCCGCGCTCGCCGCGCTCGGCGCGCTCGGGTAGCCGGGAGAACGCCGGAACGCTTCGCTCCCTTACTTCGGCTTAATACGGACGGGCCCTGCTTCGAATCTCCTGGCACGCGTGGTAACGACCAGCGGTCCATGGATCGCCTGGTCGTCGTCGGCGCCCGGCAGCACAACCTGCAGAACGTGAGCGTCTCGCTCCCGCGCGGGAAGCTGGTCGTGTTCACTGGACCGAGCGGTTCGGGAAAATCGTCGCTCGCGTTCGACACCATCTACGCCGAGGGCCAGCGCCGCTACGTCGAGTCGCTCAGCGCCTACGCGCGCCAGTTCCTCGAGCAGCTCGCGAAGCCCGACGTCGATCGCATCGACGGCCTCTCGCCCGCCATCGCCATCGAGCAGCGGCCCCTCTCGAAGTCGCCGCGCTCCACGGTCGGCACCGTGACCGAGATCGCCGATTACCTCCGGCTCCTGTTCGCGCGGGTCGGCATCCCGCACTGCCCCAACTGCGGAAAGCGCATCGAGGCGCAGACGGTCCAGCAGATCGTCGATCACATCCTCGCGCTCCCCGAGGGGTCGCGGTTCAGCGTGCTCGCGCCCATCGCCCGGGCGCGGAAGGGCGAGCTGAAGCTCGAGCTCGAGCGCCTTCGTCGCGACGGCTTCGTCCGTGCGCGCGTCGACGGCGCGGTCGTCGACCTCGGCGATCCCATCGAGCTCGATCGCAACAAGGCGCACGATCTCGACGTCGTCGTCGATCGCATCGTCCTCAAGGAGGGCGTGAAGGGCCGCCTCACCGACAGCGTGGAGCTCGCGCTGAAGATCGGCGAGGGCCGTCTGCTGGTCGCGGTCGAGGGTGAGGAGCCGTTCTGGCTCTCGGAGCGGTTCGCGTGCGTCGACTGCGGGATCTCGCTGCCGCCCATCGAGCCGCGCATGTTCTCGTTCAACGGGCCGCATGGCGCGTGTCCCGCGTGCGACGGACTGGGCGCGCGCACCGTCGTCGATCCCGAGCGCGTGGTCGGCGATCCCACGCGCTCCCTGCGCGAAGGCGTCCTCCTCGCGTGGGGAAGACGCGGGTCGGTCGCGCTCGCCACCGAGCTGAGCCGCGCCGTCGAGGCGCTCCACGTCGATCCCGACACGACGTGGGCGAAGCTGCCCGAGCCCATGAAGAAGGCGCTCCTCTTCGGCGAAGGCGCGCGTGAAGGCGCGCGTGAAGGCGCGGCGGCATCGAAGGCCGTGGCCGACGACAAACCCGCGAAGAAGAGCGCGCGCGCCAGCCGGAGCAAGAAGTACGTCGGCATCGTCCCGCGGCTCGAGGCGCGCCTCGAGGATCAGGACGGCGCCGCATCGAGCCGCGACGACGCCGACGATCCCGACGAGGACGAGGGCGCGATCGGCGACGACGAGCTCGGCCGCTTCCTCGTCACGCGTACGTGCTCGGCGTGCAAGGGCCGCCGCCTCCGCCCCGAGGCGCTCGCGATCAAGCTCGGCGAGCGCGACATCGCCGAGATCGGGCGCATGCCGCTCGAGAAGCTACGGGTCTTCCTCGGCACGCTGGGCGGCGCCGCCGTGGTCGCAGAGACGCCGCTCCCCGAGCACGCCAAGGACACGGAACACTCGCATTTCACGGCTCGCGAGCGCGCCGTCGCCGAGCCGCTGCTCCGCGCCGTCACGGCTCGCCTCGGCTTTCTCATCGACGTCGGCCTCGATTATCTCTCGCTCGATCGCAGCGCGCAGACCCTCTCGAGCGGCGAGGGCCAGCGCATTCGCCTCGCCACGCAGATCGGCGCCGCGCTCGTGGGCGTCCTCTACGTGCTGGACGAGCCGTCGGTCGGCCTCCACGCACGAGACAACGCGCGCCTCATCGACGCGCAGGCGCGCCTCCGCGATCTCGGCAACACGGTCTTCGTGGTCGAGCACGATCGCGAGGCCATCCTCGCCGCCGATCACGTGGTCGACATGGGCCCTGGCGCCGGCGTGCACGGAGGCAGGATCGTCGCCGAGGGAACCCCCGCCGAGCTGATGGCCAACCCCGCATCGATCACCGGGCCATGGCTCTCCGGCGAGAAGCAGCTCCCGGTGCCGAAGAACCGCAAGGGCAAGGGCAAGGGCGCGGTCCGCATCGTCGGCGCGCGCGCGCACAACCTGAAGAACGTCACCGCGGCCGTCCCCACGGGTCTCTTCACGTGCTTCACCGGCGTGTCGGGCAGCGGCAAGTCGAGCCTCGTGGTCGACACGCTGCTCCCCGCGGCGCGCGCGAAGCTCTACTCGGCGACCGCGCCCATCGGAGAGTGCGACGCGGTCGAGGGCCTCGACAACGTCGACAAGGTGATCTCGATCGATCAGGCGCCCATCGGCCGCACTCCGCGCTCGAACCCCGCGACGTACACGGGCGTGTTCGCGCTCCTGCGCGAGCTCTACGCGGGTCTGCCCGAGGCCCGCGCGCGAGGCTACAAAGCCGGGCGATTCTCGTTCAACGTGAAGGGCGGTCGCTGTGAGGCCTGCCAGGGCGACGGCGTCCTCCGCGTCGAGATGCATTTCCTCCCGGACATCTTCGTCACCTGCGAGACGTGCAGCGGCAAGCGCTACAACCGCGAGACCCTCGAGGTGAAGTACCGCGGCATGTCGGTGGCAGACGCGCTCGGCATCACCGTCGTCCAGGCGCTCGACCTCTTCGAGACCATCCCGCGCGTCCGCGATCGACTCGACGCGCTCCGCCGCGTCGGCCTCGGCTACCT
>JAYTZB010000956.1:0-1535 GCA_043742085.1 Polyangiaceae bacterium | reverse complement strand
CGGCGAGCGCGCTCGATCGGATGGGCGATGAGAGCACGGTGCGCTCGGTAGAAGCATGCGCCTCTCCAGACACGCCGAGCTGATGGCGACAGCTCGTGTCGCTCTCGTGTAGCGGTTTCCCGCACTACGAGGTCTCAGGGCGCGTTTCTGGATGGTCAAGGCATTGACGATCACGACGAGCGCTGCGTCGAGCTCGGGCATCCACAGTCGTATCGCATCGTGCTCTCCTCCACCGGTGCGGTCGGGTGAGCCAGTCCGCCGCGACGGAGTAAGAAAGCGGATGGGAACGTGAAGGTCCTTGGAAAGCGCCGCCCGCGAGCGGGTGAACGGCTGCGCAGTCACGCCCATCGTCTCCATGCGTTCGCCACACGCGCCGGGTCATCGTGAGCGGGATGAAGCCTCTCGTCGGTTGGGGACTCGGTGGTGGATGCATCCGCTCGCGCGCCGCGGGCGAGAGCGCACGCCTCGGCGAGCCGACGTGGTCACGCGGCGGTCTCCTTCGCGATCTCGAGCTTCGTCTCGGTCTGCCGCAGGGCGAGGAGAGCGCAGCGGTCCGCGTGCCGAGCTGGTCGAAGCGACTCGCTGCGCACGTCGCCAGCGCGTGTGCCGACTCCGCAACGCCTTTCTACGCCGCGTCGTTCGCGGCCGACTCCCTCGGCACCGCGAAGATGCTTCTCGCCTGGCGCGACGAGCTCCTCGACGCTGGATGGAACGGCAAGCCCGTCGCCGCCGGCGGCGACCGCCTCGAAGCGCTCGCCGCGCTCGAGGCGCTCACCGACGAGCCGCTGCCCCGCGGGCGCGCCGACCGCGTGGTCCTCGTCGAAAACGAGCTCCATTCCTCGTCGAAGCACCGCATCTACGACGGCCTCGTGCTCGTCGAAGACCGCGCGCTCTGGTCGGCCCGCTGGCGATCCATCTTCGACCTCCTCGAAGCGCGCGGTGTCCGCGTCACGCAGCTCACCACCACCTTCGCCTCCGCCACCGCCGCCTCCTCGGGGCCGCCGCCCGAGAGCGACCTCGGCATCCTGCAGCGCATGCTTCGCGGCGAGCTTCCCTCGCGCCGCTCGAAGGAGGGCTCCGCCGTCAAGGGCGACGGCACGCTCCTCCTCCTTCGCGGCGACACCCCCAGCGAGCTCGCCGAGCTCACCGCCGCGCTCCTCGTAACGCATCGCGCCGGCGCGAGCGTCGTACGTTGCGCCGATCCCGAGACGCTCGAGACCGCCTTCGCGCGTCATGGGCTTCCGCAGCAGGGCCATGACGGTTCGAGCGCGTGGCGCCCCGCCATGCAGCTTCTCCCGCTCGCCCTCGAGCTCGCCTACGAGCCGCGCGATCCCTACCGCGTCCTCGAGCTCCTCACGCTGCCGGTCGGCCCTCTCCAGGGCCAGCTCGGTGCGATGCTTGCGCGCGCCGTCTCGAAGCAGCCTGGCGTCGGCGGCACGGAGTGGGGAAGGCAGAAGGCGAAGGCCGCCGAGCGCCTTCACGCGTCGCGCCTTCGCATCCGCATCGCCGAAGGCATGCCGGAGGCTGCTGCCATC
>JAYTZB010000955.1:0-3356 GCA_043742085.1 Polyangiaceae bacterium | reverse complement strand
CGACCGATGGTCGCCGTGCCGCCTTCGGTGTCGGTCGCCAGGAACGTGTTCCAGGCCGGGTCCCAGATCTGCGGGGTGTGCGCGGCGATCCAGGCCTTGATGTTGGGCGCGCCGCCGCTCTCCGCCGCGAGGCGCTCGACGAAGGCGCGGATCCGGCCGGCCGTGATCTCGTACTTGTCGAGATAGACCTTCTTGCCTGGATGCGCAGCGTCCGTGTAACCGGGCACCGGGAGCGTGCGACAGCAGCTTTCGTGCTTGGCGCCGGGCTCGCCGACCTCGCCGAGGCCGCAGGTGTCACCGCCCAGGTGCGTCGTGCAGCTCGGTGCGCCGACGCACTTCTTGGCGTAGCTGCACGCGACGTCACAGTCGCTGTCGGCAAGGCAGCTCTTGCCCTCGGCGCACTTCGGCGCTCCGGCTCCGCCGCAGTCCACGTCGGTCTCGCTGCCGTCCTTGACGCCGTCGATGCCGCCAGCCGGGCTGCCGTCGGGGTTCATGGCGATGGGTCCGCCGTCGGGGCCCGTCATGTTGGTGTTGGGCGTGCCGTCGCAAGCCTTGTTGCAGTTGCCGCCGCAATCGACGCCCGTCTCGACGCCGTCGCGGATCCCGTTCATGCACGCCGGATTGGTCTCAGCGACCACGTTCGAGGTGCCCGACGGGGTGCCCGCCGAGCTACACGCGGTCATCGTGACCGCGGCCCCGAGCAGAGCCAACATTCCAACAACGACGACGTCGGTGCGTACCACGGAGTCCTCCTCGAATTCGTTCGGTTCTGAGAGACCTCCTCGCAAGTTTGGTGCACACCTCGTCCGTGCGGCGGTCGCGTCTGCGTACGACCGCCTTCGCGGCATGGAACCGCGGTTTCCGCCCGCGAAACGCCCGAAACCCGTCGATCGGACCGATCCTCGTCGCTTGCCGGCGCGGCCACCGGGTCGTGGCTTTCCGAGACAGCGACGCGGATCTACACGACCCAGCCCCTGCTGCGCGCGGGCCGCTCTGCAGGCCTCGAACGCGCCGCGACACCAGGTCGCTACGGATGTTTACGCCGTTCGGGAAGGACCGAACGTCCCGATCGTCCAGTCGCGGGCCTTCGTCGGATCGATGCCGGCGCGCGCGAGGCCAGGGAACACCACGTCCTCGAGGGCGCTCGCCACGATCTGCTTGCGCGCCGTCCTCGTGAGGATGCCGTGGTCGGGGAGCTGCTCGCCGGGGAACGGAGCGTCCTCCTCGACGAGATCCTTGAGCCTCGCGTTGAGGAGGCGCGGTAGCCAGCCCTCGGCGATCTCTCCCTTCATGGCGGTGGTCACGAACGGCGTCGAGAGATGCGCCCAGCCCGCGCGCGCATGATCGATCTCGTCGGCGAGGACGGTCTGGAGCGCGGCACGCGTGAGCGGCGACGTCGCGATGGAGAGTTGCCCTTCGAGGATCCCGCACGCGAGCGTCTCGTTGATGCAGCACATCGCAATGACGAGCAGCGTCGATCGCAGGCGCCCATCCGCGGGGGCCAGGACCGGGACCGGGAACGGGCTGGGCGGCGGCCAGTCGATCGCGCTCGCCCGGTAGCGCGCCGCCATCGCGACGGCGATCTCCGCGTGATGGACCTCGTCACGTACGGCGCGCGACACGAGCTTGAGCACGCCGTCGCCGGTGCCGTGCTCGATCAGCTGCGAGGAGAGCGCCGAGAAGCCCCCCGCCACCTTCAGCTCGGAGGCGCCGCGCTCCTGCCAGATCGCGGCGAGCTCCGCGCGCGCCTCCGGAGGGAGCGCGTCGATCGCAGCGTCGGCGACCTCGCGAATGTCCGTCGCGTTCGGGTCGACCTTGTTCCACCACGGACGAGCGCTACGCACGGTGGCCGAGCGCGATCAGCCGCAGCAGAACCAGCCGGCGAACGCGTCCGTCGACGCATCGGCGACCGCGTCGCTCGTGCCGCTGTCGTGGACGGTGCTCCCGCCGCTGTCCGGCGTGACGTCGGTGCCGCTGGTACCACCGCTCGTCGCGCCGCTGGAGCCAGCATCGCCCGTGGGCGTGGGCGACGTCGTGCTCGAGCACGCCGCGCTCTCCGCTGCCAGCGCCATCCCCAGTACGACGACAGTGTGAAAGAGCTTCGAAGTGTTCATCGAGCACCATGGAACCACGACATCCCGAGCTTGCCTACTCAGGCGAGGGGCGACAGTTTGCGCATTCTCGGTCACTTGTCCCAGTTGGACATCGCGCCGAGCTCGTAGACGTTCTTGTAGCCCTTCGAACGCAGCGTGGTCGCGGCGCGCGCCGAGCGAGCGCCCGAGCTGCAGTAGAGGACGAGCGGCGTCTCCTTCGGTCCGAGATCCGTCTCGTCGATGGTCTCGACCGGCGCATTCTCGGCGCCTTCGATGTGCTTCACGCCGTACTCGTCGGCCCCTCGCACGTCGACGAGCTTCGCGCCGCCGGCGACGAGCTTCTTCGCCTTCGAGCCGTCGACCTTTCCGCCGCCTGAGGAAGCGGCGGTCGCGGCCGGAGCTCCCGGGGCTGCGAGACCTGCAGGAGCCGCGGGCGTCGCCCCACAAGCAGCGACCAGCAACGCGAGGATGCCAATGCCGGGCGCGAGGAGCGAAGAGCGAAGGATCATGATCCGGACCGTATCAGTGTCCCGTCGAAGAGCGCGATCATCGACGTCCAGTGCCGTTCGGCGGCGGCCTCGTCGTAGACCGGCAGGTCGCGGAACACCCAGCCATGCTTGGCCGGATACGTCTCGATGGAGTGCTCGACGCCGGCCTTGGTGAGCGCATCCTCCAGGCGAGCCTTCATGTCGTCGGGAAACGTGGCGTCCTCGATGGCGCCGGCGACATAGACCTTCGACTTGATCTGCGGCGCGAGGAGGTGCGGGCTCTCCGGGGCGTCGGTCGCGAGACGAGCGCCGTGGAAGGACGCGGTGGCGCGGATGCGCTCGGGATAGGTGCCGGCCGCCGTGAGGGACATCAAGCCGCCCATGCAGTAGCCGGTGGTGCCGACTCCGCCTCGCTGCACCACGTCGGGCTGCGCGGCGAGGTAGTCGAGGAAGGCGCGCGTGTCCTTCATGATGTTGGACTGCGTCGCGAGCGCGAAGAACTTCTCCATGAGGATCTTCCGCTTCGCGGGATCGGTGAAGATGGTCGCGCCGTCCATCGGCTCGTACGGCCCGGACCGATAGAAGAGATCCGGGAGCAACACGAAGTAGCCGTGGGTGGCGAGCCGTTCGCCGACTTCGAGCATGGCGGGCCGGATGCCGACGCCATCCATGAACACGAGGACTGCCGGCCACGGACCGCTGCCGCTCGGACGATAAACGTAGCTGGGGCAGGTTCCGTCCTGGGTCGCGATGTCGATCCTGGTCATGGCTCTCT